>JBCCTE010000194.1:0-6127 GCA_039198915.1 Cyanobacteria bacterium P01_D01_bin.73
GAACGATTTCAGCCATTTCACTCGCTATTTCTAGCCCTGGTTTTGCTTTGTCGCGTCCACTGATCGCGTTCTCTTGGCTGTAGCAGTTCTGAAAATTCCAGTCTTGCTGTCCTCCTGGGGAATTTCTTGGCGCTCCGCCTTTCCCCACACTGCCTCTCCATGAGAATTGTGCCCAGCCAATCCAGCTCCCCCGATCGCCTGCCTCGTCAACTTGTGCTGGGGATTGTTGGGATTTGTCTTATCCCTTTCCTGCTGGAAATTTTCGGCGTTAATTTCGGTTCGCCAAGCCCCGCCCCTCCAAATCCTGAGAGTGGTCTGTCGTCGCTTGCCCTCAGCGATATGCTGCACCGGTCCCTTAGCGGCAGCTTTTTACACACCATTCTGGAGTGGAGCGCATTTTGCACCGCCATTTTTACGGTCATCTTGTCCTTCACCTACTTCAATATCAAGCGGGATATTACGACGCCCATTTTGGGGGTGGCTCTGTTCTGTGCGGGCATGATGGACGCGTTCCATACCCTTGCTGCCGATCGCCTTATTAGCGCCGTTGCCGACAACACCAACCTCATCCCCTTCACCTGGGCAATTTGCCGACTGTTTAATGTGCTGATTGTGCTGGTGGGGGTGAGCCTGCTGCTGCTGACCAAGCCGGATCGATTTCGCCGCGGATCCCCTTTTATCGTGGGCGTCAGTTTGTTTTTTGGGGCGATCGCCTACGGGGTCATCCAGTTTTGCGCCACCAGCAACGTGCTGCCGGAAACCACCTTCCCCGACCAAATGATTACGCGCCCGTGGGATGTGATTCCCCTGGTGCTGTTCCTTTTCGCCGGTTTATTCATCTATCCCCAATTTGATCGCCGCTACCCAAGCCTGTTTTCCCATGCCCTAATCATCAGCACCATTCCCAATGTGGTGACCCAGCTCCATATGGCGTTTGGGTCTTCCACTTTGTTTGACAGCGACTTTAACGTTGCCCATTTCCTGAAAATCGTCGCCTATTTTGTACCGCTAACGGGGCTGATCCTGGACTACAACTACACCTATCGCCGTGCCGATCGCGTCAACCAAAATCTGACCCTGACCCTGGAGGAGCAGCGGCGGACGGCGGCGGAACTTCAGGCTTCCCAGGGGCGATTAAAGCAACTCAATGAGGATCTGGAAGATCGGGTGGCCCGGCGGACGGAAAAACTAGCTCAGGCAACGGCCCAGGCGGAGGAAGCGAACGCATCGAAAAGTCGCTTTTTGGCCAATATGAGCCACGAGCTGCGCACCCCCCTTAACGGCATTATGGGGTATGCCCAGGTGTTGCAGCAGATGCCGCAGATGCCTGGGGTAGGGCGCGATCGCCTTAAAACTATTTATCAATGTGGCGCGTACCTGCTGGCGTTAATCAACGACATCCTCGATATTTCTAAAGTTGACGCGGGCAAAATGGAGCTTAATCCTGGCGTGCTGCATTTGCCGGCACTGCTGGAAACCGTGGTGGAACTTTGCCGGGTGCGAGCCAATTTGAAGGGGGTGAACTGCGAACTGCAAGTGGATCCGGAACTGCCGATGGGGGTGGAAGCGGATGAAAAACGGCTTCAGCAGGTGCTGTTAAACCTTTTGGGGAACGGGGTGAAATTTACCGAAGTGGGAACGGTGATCCTGAGAGTGACCCGAGGCAGTGGGGATCAGGTTCGCTTTGCAGTGGAGGATACGGGGGTGGGGATGGCTCCCGAGGATGTGGAGGAGATTTTTCAATCCTTCCAGCAGGTAGGCGATCGCCGCAATCAGGCGGAGGGCACCGGCTTAGGTCTCGCTATTTGCCAAAAGCTGGTCCATCTAATGGGCGGTGAAATCCAGGTGCGCAGTGAACAGGGAGTGGGCAGCGTGTTTTCCTTCTCCATTGATATGCCGAGGGTGGAGAACTGGTCAGAGCAGCTTCAGCAGGACGGGGAGGGGCAAATTATTGGCATTCGTGATGACCGGAAGCCGGTGGTGCTGGTGATTGATGACAAGTGGGAAAATCGTTCCGTCCTCACCCATCTACTCAATCCCATTGGATTTAAAGTTTACGAAGCCGCCGATGGTCAAACTGGGCTTGAGCTGGCTCTGCGGCTTCGCCCCGACTTGATTATTTCAGACTGGTCCATGCCGGGAATGAAGGCGTCTGAGATGATTCGCCGGGTGCGGGCGATCAAAGACCTGGTACACACGCCCTTGCTGGTGTCCTCCGCCAGTGTTTTCGACACCGATCGGCACCAAATCCTTGAAGTGGGTGCCAGTGACTTTCTTAACAAGCCCATCAACGCCATGGAGCTGTTTAGAAAGCTGGAGCACCATCTCAACCTGAGCTGGATCTACGGGGATAGCGACTCCCAACAAGAGCAGGTCACGGATACTACAAACACAATATTCCCCAATGCAGCGTCCATTGCAGAACTCCGTACCTTAGCAATGCAAGGCAGTATAAATAACATCATTCGCTATGTAGATGATCTGGTAAAACAAGATTCCACGTTACGTCCCTTTGCAGAGCAGATACGCAAATACGCTCAGGCTTTTGATGATGAGGCGATTCTGACTTATCTTGAACGTACTTAAGATCATCCCCTCAGATCCAGAATCTCACTCTCACAAAAAAATCGCTGCTCTCCAGCCCTCTAGAAAAGTTAGAAAAGCCACTCCCCTAAGGGCTTATCCATTACCCCCTCGCCGACTCCCGATAACCTGAACCATGACTGATGTTGTGACTGATGTTGCCCTCCATTCCGATCCTGCTATGAAAATGAGTGATTGCGATCGCGAAACGGGGCGGGTGCTAATTGTTGACGACAACCCGACCAACCTAGGGATCCTGTCGGACGTGCTGGATTGGGCAGGTCTGGATGTTTCGGTGGCCAATTCGGGGCAAAAGGCGCTGGATCGGGTGCGGCTAATTCATCCAGATTTAATTTTATTGGATGTAATGATGCCTGATATTGATGGGTTTGAAACCTGCGCCCGTTTGAAGGCAGATTCAAGCACGCGGGATATTCCGATTATTTTTATGACGGCTCTTTCTGACGTTGCCGATAAGGTGAAGGGGCTGGAACTGGGGGCGGTGGACTATATTACGAAGCCGTTTCAGCAGGGAGAGGTTTTGGCACGAGCCCAGACCCATTTGCGGCTATATCGCCTACAGCGTCAGGTGACTCGCCAAAATGCTGAGCTGGAAGAGCGGGTGCAACAGCGTACTCAGGAGTTGGAGAAGGCGTTGGAGGCGTTGAAGTCGACTCACTTGCAGTTGGTACAGACGGAGAAGATGTCGAGTCTGGGGCAGCTAGTGGCCGGCATTGCTCACGAAATCAACAATCCGGTCAATTTTATCTACGGCAACCTGAGCCATGCGGAACGCTATATGAAGCAGGTGTTGGAGGCGATCTCCACCTACCGCCCCTTAGCCCACCAGGCTTTGGGGAGCGATTCTGTGTCTGGTTTGGACGAGGAGGAGCTGGAATTCGTCGAGGAAGACTTTCCCCAGCTATTGCAGTCCATGCTGTCTGGCACCCAGAGAATTCGAGGGATTGTGAAGGGATTACAGACCTTTTCGCGCACCGATGAAGCGCCGTGCAAGGTCGCAGATCTCCATGAAAATATCGATAGCACGCTAACGATTTTGCAAAGCCGCTTGAAGGGTGCGGGCAATTCCCCCGCCATTGAAATGGTGAAAAACTATGGAGATTTACCCCAGGTGGAGTGCTATTCGGGGGAGCTGAATCAGGTGTTTATGAACCTGATTGGCAACGGCATCGACGCCATTCACCAACGCTATCAGGAGCAGCAGGAGCGCCAGGAGGAGGTGGTGCCGGGGCGGATTGAGATTATGACCCAGGTTGAATCCAATGGGCAGGTTTGTATTGCGATCGCCGATAACGGATGTGGGATGTCCGACGCCACTCGCCATAAAATGTTTGAGCCCTTTTTCACGACGAAGCCAGTGGGTAAAGGCAAGGGGCTTGGGCTGTCGCTCTCCTACTCCATCATTACTCAGAAACATCGCGGCAAGCTTACTTGCGATTCCCAGGTTGGGCAAGGGGCTCGTTTTGAGGTGCGTATTCCCCTCGAGGGTCTGGGTAGGGCGAGCGGCGAGGAGGCGAGTGTGACTTGGGCAGATTGGACCACCGCGAAGACATCCTTGGACCAACAGTGTTAGAAGTTAGGACCAGAGCATTAGAAGTTAGGACCAGAAATGGGAGCTAAAAATCCAGATCCTTCTGCACCAGGGTTTGTAAGTGCCCCAAAAATTGCATTAGCTCTTGATCTGTCAATTCCGCTCGAGATCGCTTGCCATAGGTGCTCTGCAGGTACGCCCGCCCTTGATTGGTATCCCAGCCCACCTGCCTCATTAGGGCTGTAATCTGGGCGATCGCATCAGACAAATCCACCGGTAAATCCGTTGATGTATTCGCCGCACTCGCCGCACTCGCCGGGATCTTCTCCGGGGTTGGAGTTGAGCGCGACTCTGGCGGGGACTGTGGTTGTTTTGCCTGGGGGATATTGAGGGCAGGCGGCGGCGATGGCTCGGGCAGCGCGATCGGCGCAAAGTCCAGCGCAGGAATCTCTCCATCAAGGGCAGGGATAGCTGCCGCTGATTCCGAAGAAGCCGCGCTAACTTTGGCTGGCTCAGATTTTTTAGGTTGGGGCAGTGTGGCTCTATCGTCTGGCGATTTTTTCGCCGGCGGCTTGGGCCTTGATTCCGTCAGCAAAGGCTGGGCAGAAGGGGCGCCGGAGATTTGTTTAGGCTGGTCCTCGCCCAGCAGCGTCACCGAACCGTCGTAGTCAATTTCCAACAATCCAAACGCTTCCAACGCCCGCAGCCGAGCCCGGTCCTCCGCCTCTTCCAGAGTGTCAGCCGCTGCCAGTCCCGTCGCCAACACCAGCCCCTCCTGCTCCACCGTCACAGACACCACGTACTGTCCCTGGGTGAACTCAAGCATTTTCGATACTAAGCAACCGGTTGGATACCGCGATCGAAATTCTGCAAACATAAGCAGTTAGGCGACTTAAAAAGTAAGAGGTGCAGTGCAAATACTGACGATAAAGCAAACAGTAAAGCTAAGCATTGGACGGATGCATCGCTAATGCTAACGCAGGATGTTCAGCCTATTTTTCTTTCAGCGCCTTTTGTTCAGTTACGAATGAAGCGCTTTATGGCAGAATTGAGTCGGTAAATAACGTCGACCCAACAGGAAACAAAGGCACTAGCGCTGCTGTCAGTCGTTGTAATGCGCTAGCAACTACGTTTCACTACGTTATTTTTACTCTCCACAATCTTCTGTGATTTTTTGTCATTTCAATATCATCAAAAGTCACTGGTTCTGGAGAATTTACTGCCTGATCAAGTCAAGGTAAAAAGCTGATTTCCAATGCGTCTTGACCTTGAGTAGGTGTCAACAATAGCTATTGGTAGCTGTTCCGCCTCGATTCATTTTGATTTTACCGCCGGAGGTTTACGCGCTTTGGATTTTTCAATTGCAGCCCTTTTGTCTAGCTTCACTGGCGATAAGTCCATCACGTCTAAAATTTTAGAGCAGAAGCTTAATTTGGAGGACGGAACCGAAAAGCAGCATTTGGGCATTGCCTTGAAAGCGCTGGAAACCATCGGCATTGTTGAGAAGGAGCGGGGACGGTTTCGGCTGGCAGCAGAGCCTCAGGAGGAATTGTTTGAGGCAAAGCTGCGCTGTTCTAGTAAGGGATTTTGCTTCGCTATTCAGGATGATGATGATACGGAGGATGTCTACATCCACGAGAATCATTTATCCAATGCGTGGAATGGCGATCGCGTTCTGGTTCGGGTCATCAAGGAAGGCGCTGGGCGTAACCGTCGTCGTAGTCCCGAGGGGGAAGTGCGGCTGGTGCTGGAGCGATCGAATCGGTCGGTGCTGGCACGGGTGAAGAAGACTGAGGGCGGTGAGTTTCGGGCGACGCCGCTGGACGATCGCCTGCTGTTTGAGGTGGCTTTAGATCCGGACGAAAACGCTGAGAATGGCATCAAGCTGGATGAGATTGTGGAATATCTCGTGAGCGTTGATATTGAGCGCTATCCCCTGGGACGGATGCTGCCGAAGGGCAAGATTAATAAGGTCCTGGGGGTCGATGCTCA
>JBCCTE010000195.1:0-6109 GCA_039198915.1 Cyanobacteria bacterium P01_D01_bin.73
GCCCAGTACGGGGGCAGTGTCGCCGAACTCACCAGGCAGCATCAACATTTGCACGCGATCGCGCTCCACCTGGGAGCCAAAGCCCGCCAGCGCCGCAATCTCCTCAACGCTCAAGTTGGTATCAATGTGCTCGCGAATGGTAGACAAAATCTGCGGCAGCTTCAGCAGAGTGCCAGGATTTAGCGCCTGCTCCTTCACCGCGCGAATCGCCATCTGCTGCCGCTGCACCCGCCCAATATCTCCGTAGGCGTCATAGCGGAAGCGCAGGAATTGCAGCGCCTGCTCGCCGTTTAAATGCTGCCGTCCCTGCTTCAGGTTGATATACAGATGCTGACTGTCGTCCTGATACTTCATATCCTGCGGGACGTGGACCGTAATGCCCCCCAGCACATCAATCAGCTTTTCAACGCCCTGGACATTGATGCGGATGTAGCGATCGATGGGAATGCCGCCCAAAAGCTCGCTGGTGGCGCGGGCACTGAGGGCGGGACCGCCGTAGCTATTCGCAGCGTTGATTTTTGTGGTGCCCAAGCCTTCCACCCAGGTGCGAGTATCCCGAGGGATGGATAGAACGCTCATGCGCTTGGTGTTGGGATCAAAGCGCAGCAGCAGCATGGTGTCCGACAACCCCTCAAAGGAGTTGACTAGAGCATGGTAGCCGTACTTTTCCGTTAGTTTATCGTCTACGTCTGAGGTGATGACCTTGATCCCCAGCAGCAGGATATTGACTGGACGGGTCAGGCGGGGAAACTGTATGCCCCCTTCCACAACGGGATCTTCTCCGTTGCCTTTGAACTGGGCAGCTTCCTCGGGACTTAGCTCGCGCTGGGATAGGGAGACGTTGGACATGGACAGGGCCAGCAGCGCTCCAGTGGTTGCCGAAACCGTTGCCACACTAATCAGTCCAAAGGCGATGAGCAGCCAGCGCAAAGGACGAAACCGTGAGGTTTGCTTGCGAGGGCGGCTAACTATTTTGGTCTGTCTGTTGGTGGAGCGGTTCTTGGTGGGGCGAGATTGTCGTGACACTGGAGTTCTCAGACGCAAATTTAGGAAATAATAGAAGCTTAGGCTGCGCTAACAGCATTACTTAGCGCATCGGGGTAGAAATAAATGTATTTGAATTAATGCTGGAATATTTTTACTGAAAATACATTTGCTGAACGGTAGCTGCAATGATGTGATGGCAGTTGTGGCGATCGCCAGTAACCCAGTTTATTGAATCTGAAATTATTGGTCTGTGTCGAAGAACTCAGTCCGCATTGATTATGCGTAACAGTTGTACTTTGGCAGTACAGATTTTTTTCAGACTGTGGAAATAATTATTTGTGATTTCCTTACTGTGCTGATTGTAGGCCATGGATAGGGGCACTGTATTCCTTGGGCTCCGCCAAAGATTGCTCTTCCCAATGTCTTGATATTCCTAGGCTATGGGTTCTAGGAAAAATTTCAGAGTAGTGTTAATGCAACGCCCTTACGATGGAGTGCGACCTCCGGTGAAGGGGGTTGCCCAGTACTGCCAGTTTTCTTTATTGAAGGGCGATCGCCATCGTTGAATCAGGGTTTGTTCCTGCTCCTGGCGGCGTTGGGCATCGGGGAAGGCGTCGAGCCAGAATGCAATGTCGATATCGCAGGATGACTGGCATTCAAAGTGCAGGGTGCGGTAGTTGGTGACGTAGCGCTTACAGTCGTGGACACTGCTCCAGCGTGTGTAGGCGTTTTTGGCTTCGCCGATATAAAGGATGATCTCTGCCTGGCGATCGCGGACGAAGTAAATTGCCGGCTGTTTTGGGCCGATGGTGCCCCGCTGTTCGTAAAAGTTGAACGGGTAGGACTCGAGGGCGAGGGGATCGACCAGGTAAGGATCGCCGGGATGGACTTCAATGCCGCCAAATAGGTCCGGCTGCTGAGGCTGCGGCGTGTGGCGGGTATGGTGCTGGAACTGGTGGATTTTGTTGATCCATGTTTGCAGCGCCTCGGCGTCGAGGGTGGGAAGTCCCTGGACGCGGGGTGGTGGTGTGGCGATCGCCTCTGGATCCAGCAGCCACAGTTCCTCATATTTGGATTCGGGCATAATAGGCTTCGAATCTTCGAATACCGCTATTGATTATTAACCAGCCGCCAATCAGCCTCTATTCACCCATCGCTGGCTATTGGCTATTGGGATTGCGCGGACGCTGGCTGTTGCCAGGACGGATTTGGAACCAGCCGTCAATGCGCTTGCGATAGGTAATTTCATCCAGACCACTCTTGCCGCGAGACGCCTCGGGGATCTGCGCAATCTGGGCTTCAGCATTGGCAATGCGATCGCGAGTATCGGGATGGGTACTTAGGATGGTCGGCACGGATCGGGCGCGTAACAGCTTGCGTAAAAAGTCGGGAAAAGCCTTGGGGGCATAGCCTGTTTTATTCAAGAAAACTAGACCCAGATAGTCTGCTTCCAATTCATCCTTGCGACTCTTGGGACGATTCAAGGCAAGTTCCACGCCGATTTGTACCGCTCGGCTGCGTCTTAGCCCCGCTGCTGAGGCCACTCCTTGGGCAAGCGCCCGCTGCCGCATTTGATTCACAGCGTGGCGCTCGGTGATATGACCAATCTCGTGGGAAATCACGCTCGCCAACTGGGCTTCATTGTCCGCCGCCACCATCAGCCCCGCATTGATATAAACAAAGCCGCCCATCGTCGCAAAGGCGTTGACCCTGGCATCACGCACCACCTGGAACGTGTAAGGAATTTCGGGGCGGCTGCTGTTGCGGGCTAGACGCTGACCAATATCATCAACGTATCCGGCGATTTTGGGGCTGGTGATGACTTGAATTTGGGACTGCTTAAGTTGGCTATCAATTTGCTTACCTAAATCAACTTCCTGCTGATCCGATAAATTGCTGAGCTGATAAACCCGGATGCCGTTGCGCAGAATGTTGAAAATATCGCCAAAGTCGAGGGCTTGGGAGGGGCTGGGCGCGCTGACAATAACCGTGCTGGCGAGGAAAAGGGCGATCGCACCATAAACCCATCGTTTCACCGTACGCCGCAGGGGAAATAGCCCTTTCAATGGTCGCTGTACCGAACTGACCCATCGGGAACTGACCCTGGACCGCCGAGGTTTTCTTAGCATTTTGGAAGGGGGATGCGGTTGAATCATCGTGGTCAACTCCCTTGCTGTAGAAATAAAATCTAGCTTTCGAAGGCTTATTAAAAGATTGGCTGTGTAGCCCGCCGAGTTAAGAAGCTTACTTAGGTTAAGACTGGCCGAAGATCGGAAGGTTGCCGGGCAGGGTTCCAGAAGTCAAGGTGTCCCACGGAGCCTGCCAACTTGATCGCTTTTGTCGGTGAAGCTAAATCCACTTCAGACCGGTGTCTCCTTTCTTACCGAGGAGAAATTTGAAGACTTGGCGGATCTTGCTTTGCTCAATAAACCAATTCATGGTCCTAGGGTAACGCGCCATTCGTTTGAGCCAGATGCCGGCTTTAATGCTGGTTTGGATATTGTTACGTAGGCTCGCGTTGTAACGCTCCAAAAATTCAGCGTCGCTTCGGTTGGCTGCGATCGCCGCCGTGATGGTTTCCGCCGCCAGCTTGCCCGACAGAATGGCATTGCCGGTGCCAAACCCCACATGAGGTACCAGCAACGAGCCAGCATCCCCCAGCAGCAAAAAGCGATCGCCCGATAGATTATCTAAAGGCGGCTGATTATGGGAGGCGGGCCAAATGCCAACGTCACCAATCCGCTTCGCCTGGGCAAATCGCTTCGACAAAGCCGAATGAGTAGCCAGAGTCTCGTCCAACAGCCGCTCTAGCTTCGTCCCATCGAACCCCGGCAATCCAATAAATCCCACCTTATGGGTCCCACCCGCCAGAGGCACAACGTAAACAAAACAGCGACTTTGACCGGGCACCAAATAGGCGGCGCTGTAGGGGCGATCGCGATCATCTATAACCCCGGAATAGTAGGCGTGCAGCGTATTGGCGCGGTCTTCTTCGGGGCGTTCCGGCTGGGACGATAGCACCCGCCGAACGATGGACTGTTCCCCATCGGCACCCAGGATGTATTGCGATCGCCACCGCTGCTCCCCGTCGGGCGTTTCCACCGTCAGCTCAATTCCGTCTTTATCCCGCTTTAATCCCGTAATTGCCGTGCCCAGATGCACCGTGGCATGGGAAGACTCCAAATGATTCACCAGCACCTGATCGAAGTGCAGCCGCGCCATTGTGAATACGTCAGATCCAAGCCCCGCGTCCCCGCCGGCCCAGTTCATTCCAAAGCTACTGCCCTGGGTGCTCACCAGCCGTAACCCGCCGTCGCACCGGAGCATGTGGGGACTGTTGAGCAGCTCCCGACGCACCTTCCCCTGGCGCACCTGTCCCAGGACGCCTAGAACTTTGTTGCCAAAGAAGTTGCCGTCTACTTTGTCTCGGGGAAACTCAGCTTTGTCGACAATGGCGTGGGCGATGCCTTGTTCCGATAAAAATAAGGACGCCGTTGCGCCAGCGGGGCCAGCGCCAATAATGACAACTGGAAAATTCTGGGATGGGGTAGTCATGGGGACGATCGCCGTAGCTAGGGTGGCAGAACTAAACGAGGCCAAGCTCAAGCTTCAGTCCCGCGTTCTTTTGGTCCCGCATTCTATAGTCTTTTCTGGGTGATCGTTCCCAATTGAAACCTGATGTAAAGAGGACTAGCCAGCGGAGAACTCGAAGCCCTTCAGCTCAGCGTTCCACGGGGCGAGCTGCTGGTGGGCTGTCAGGTTGAAATGCAGCGGTGTTACCGAAATGTAGTTGTTGCTCACTGCGGTCACGTCCGTTGGGTACTCATCGGCGATCGGTTGCCCCAAATCCAAATCGATTTCCTTCAGCGCTTCCCCCGCCAGCCAGTAGTAGTGACGTCCTCGAGGATCGGTGCGCTGCTCAAAAGAATCGAAGTATTGCCGAAACGTCAGTCGTGCGATCGCCACTCCAGTGATTTTGTCCGCCGTCACCGCCGGAATATTCACATTCAGCAGCATCGGCGGTTGCGCCTCAGCCGTGCCGTGGGTTTTGCTGTAGTGCTCCAAAAAATCTCGCGCAAACGCCGCGCCAATGTCAAAATTTCGGCTCGTAAAATCCGCCAAACTCATTGCCATGCTCGGAATCTTTTCCAGTAGCCCTTCCATTGCCGCAGAAACGGTGCCAGAGCAAAGCACGTCAGTCCCCAAATTGGGACCGTGATTAATGCCCGCCAGCACAAAATCTGGTTTGTCTTCCACCAATGCCCCCAGCGCCAGCTTCACACAATCGGCAGGCGTTCCCGAGCAAGCCCAAACTTTCACGGCAGCATCAAAAATTCCGGTAACGGGCTCAGCGCGAATGGGATCGTGGAGGGTCAGACCATGCCCCGTCGCCGATCGCTCCCGATCTGGACATACAACCGTAACCTCGTGACCGGCGATCGCCAGCGTATTCGCCAAACATTGAATTCCCTCTGCGAACACACCGTCATCATTGCTAATCAACAGTCGCATAATCTCTCGGGGACTATGAAAGCCCACTCCGCTAAGGTTCGTTCTCAAGGTCCAAGTACAGCCCTTGGAGGCTAACTGATAGCTTGCTTTGGACCCATTCCTTTACCTTACCGGCGATCGCGAGACGAAGGGTGCAAGCCTGACGATCAGCACCTTTAGGTGAGCCTGACTCGACTCCCCACTCCAAAAAAATTCGAAATTAAGACTCAAGTCAACTCCGCCCCTATCGACGCCATTGCAAAGTAATCGCTTTGAGCTGTTACAAAGCCATACCGAAGCCAGCACAATTTGTTTACACAAGCACCATGCTTTTGCTCCATGCGGTCAGCTTCATCTACAGGGAAACCTTGGGGGAAATCATGTCTTCGAGGATAAAATTCGACGAAAAAGACGCCAGACTTGAAGTGATGATAAACACAATTCACCCAGGAAAACTAAGAATTTGAAGGGGGAGGTCTCGTAATAGGAGTTGCATTTGATACTTGATCGTCGAGGGATACTGACATCTATTCCTACTCTTCAAAAGACCTTTACTTCTGACTCTGAACTTTATCGCAGCCTCATCTGAACTTCATATTCGATTCTGAATTTATGATGTTTTGATGAAGAC
>JBCCTE010000196.1:0-6100 GCA_039198915.1 Cyanobacteria bacterium P01_D01_bin.73
AGTTTTCTCTGGACATTGCCGCCGGGGCAACTCACCAACGTTTATTTTCGCAGACCAAGGTGGTGCCACCTGATTTGGGTCTTCTTCCTTATTCAACGCCACGTACACTCGGTACTCAGAGAGTACTCTAAACGCCCCTCAACCTCAGTCGTAACCGCTTGCAATAGTAATGTTTCTGGGCGTGCTCGCCCCACTAACTCCCCTCTGGAGTTGTAGAAATTCTGAATTAGATTGTGGATATTGGCTTCAGAGTCGTCATTTAAATTGAGTCCCTTTTGCGATCGCGATTCACTCATCTTGGAACAATCTCACAGAAATCCTGTTTCGATTATGGCAAATGACTATTGGGCGATCGCCTCTGGATAACTAATCTGATCAAGCACGCCTGCTCCATTTACTCTGCTGCCGAGACGTCGTTGTCTTCTGCGCCTTGGAATAGGAGTTTTCTATTCCAGGGTATCGAGGGATAGTGATCGTTCCAACAACAAAACTTCTAGGACCGAGTGTACTGAGAAGCGCCGCCAGTCTTGGCTGCAAAGGCTGTCAAATTCAATGGAGGTAAGCGGACTCGAACCGCTGACATCCTGCTTGCAAAGCATATGGACATAAGCAGAAGATCCCTTGGGGTAAGGGATATGGCGATTTTGGCTTAAGCGTTCCCCAAAAGTTCCCCGAAATGGCTTACTCCTAATTCTCTTCAGATTCGATCGCCTCAGAGACATAGATAAAGACAACTTCACCCTTGGTACGCTTGCCGGGGACAGGGCGTCGGATGGGACGGGGGCGGCATCGGCAGGGAGAGGGTCCGATCGCGTAGGGGACCGATCGCTGATAGGTTGGCGTGTCCAATCTGCCGCTGATGCCAGAGAATCCCCTGACGATCGCCCCTGATGGCACATCCATTTGGGAAGCGACCCGGATTTCGGCGCTGCGTTCCAGAAGTAGACGACGGCGCCACCAGGCTTCTTCCGCGATCGCCCGCTCCAGCTTGATCCGCTCTCGAATACGAGCCTTGGCGGCAGCTAAATTAGTCAGGGACTTGTCCACTGGCACCGACCTTCGCTAAATAGCAAACCATTTCGCTGTCTTGACCCGTCGCGTCGGCTACGTAGGTGAACGTTCGCGCTTCCTGGATGTAAACTTCACCGTCGATTATGACCTTAGCAAAGGGCTCGGGGCTCCAGTAGCTGGCGCGTAGGGGCATTGATATCAACTTGCCGCTGTCCCGCGCCCAGGCTTGATCCAGCAGCATCTCCGCCAAATCCTCCGCATCGCCGCGACCGTTACACAGCTCCTCCGTTACTGTCAGATCCTTCGGATAGGGCAGCTCATCAATCCATCGCACCTCCGCCTTGCCGGAAAAGGGCTCATCCCCCAGCTCCCTATCCGGTGGCAGCGTGCTGGGGGAAGGCGGCGTGTCGACCCACTCAAAGTCGCCGCCGTCACTTTGCATGGGTCCGTATTTGTAGTGATCTTCCTCCGCTTCGGCTAATTCCCTGCGGACGGAGCGAACGGTCATATGTCCATAGGTAGAGGTTTTGCCGCCCACGACATCGGCGGATTTGCGCCAGGTTTCGGTGGTCGCTTCCATGGTCACCCAGGATGCTGCAATGATCCAAATGTCGTCGCCAATTTGAGAGCCTGGGTTGTTTGCGCCGCCTTCGTTTACATAGGATTGGCTGGCTTTCCAGGGAAGACGACGGTCCTTTTGGATGGTGTGGTCTGTGACCCAGTCGTCGATGGCGCTGATGTTCCAATTCTCAATGGTGCGCTCCAGCATGACGACGCGTTTATCGCCGGGGAATTCGTCGGGGTATGCGGCGCCTAGGGCGGCAGAGTTGGTGGTAATCACCTGGGTTAGTTGTCCTTGTCCGTTGTAGTTTCGGCTGGTGACGGTGGAGTTGGTAAGTACGAGGTTGGTATTTGCTGCCTCCTCGGGGATATTGGGAAAGAGGCTGGCGGCGGCTTGTTTGACTTCGGTGCCTTCGGTGTCGCCGGATTTGAACTTTCGAGTGGTTTCAACGACGTCATTGAATGTGCCATTGCTGGTCCCTCCAGAAATGTCCGCGTTCACTTCGTTCTTTGGGGGAAATGGGATGGCTCCAATAGTGCTTACCGTGAAGTCGAAGTCGCGATCGCTATCTTGAACTTTGCGGGACCGGGCGGCGGATCCTGAGACGGTGATGCGGTCTGGGGGCGGTTCGGCTTCGATGTCGTTGAATTCATCCACCTGCGATCGCGGCAAACTCCACAGGGTTGGCAAAGACTTGACCTCCTGGGGTGCGGGCCACTTTGCCACCTGGGGTTTCTCGTCGGCGTCCAGGTACAGAGCATAGCGATCCAGCCCGGAGATTTTGGCGGCGTGTCCCCACCGAGGTCCGGCGAGTTTCACTGGCGCTAGGTCGTAGGAGCGCGAGGTGTTGAAGGACGGCGGCGCGTCTAAGCCCGACTCGGCGAATACTGCCTGAACCGCTTCCCAGGCGGATACGTTTTCGCCACTGCCGTAGGATTTTGGCGGCGCGGCATCGTTATCGATCGCCAGCAAATCCTCCAGCTCAACCTGGGAAGTAGGATTGTCGGGGTCGGAGCGATCGACGCGATAGGACTTAATGCGCAGAGTGGCAACTAACGCCCCCTGCAAGAAAAATTTCACCGGCTGCTGTCGCGGGCGCCACCGTTCCAGGTTGTCCTCCAGCTCGAAGGATTCACCAAGTTGCCGCACCGTCCGCACCAGCTCGAGGGTCCCCGTTCTGGCGTAGGTCTCCGCATAATTCCACTGGGGTTCCGAGAAAAATGCCGTGCTTACCCACGGGGTAACGTTCAAATCGCCCACCCAAATTTCAATGAGGGGCGTGACCTTATTTAGTGGAGCCATAGTTTATCTCGCCGCAAAAATCCCACCGCAGAACTGCCCTATCTGCCTTCAGAATGCCTAAGGATGGCAGGCGAGGTATTTAGCTAGCGAAGTATTTAGCCGGCGAAGTATTTAGTGGCTGTCGAAGAGCTTTATAAAATCAGCGGGGGAAATCCCAGCCCATTGGCATAGCTGAAAAATCTCCCCTAGCTGGATATCCCTTTCGCCTTTTCTGATTCGAGACCAGGTCTGGCGAGAGATGCCGGTTTTCTGTGCCAGGTCCAAATAGGTTTTCTTGCCGCCCGTCTTTTCGCCGCCCTTCCCCTCGCCGCCGTACCTGCGCTGACGAATAATCCAGTCAACGATATCCGCCACTTGTCGCACGTGCTGATGGTAAGGGGGTGTCGTTGTTGGTTTTTGCACCGGGGTTTTTACCAAGATTTTTGTACTGAATTTTTTGTACTGAAATTTTTGTGCTGAAATTTTTGTACCAGGATCGGACAAACGCTCACTTACTACCTACAGATTGCCAGCATTAATACAACAGAGTTTTTGAGGTGTTGCTGTGGTTGGGGCAGGCTCGCAACACTGCTCAGTCGAATGGCGATCGCCCCCAGCAAACCGGTGTGTCCTCGCGGCAGTTTTTGATCATCCCCAGGGGGAAACGCAATGTCTAAGAAAGTTG
This sequence comes from Cyanobacteria bacterium P01_D01_bin.73, assembly GCA_039198915.1. Classification (GTDB taxonomy): domain Bacteria; phylum Cyanobacteriota; class Cyanobacteriia; order CACIAM-69d; family CACIAM-69d; genus CALGDE01. Next base: position 3,540 of record JBCCTE010000196.1, read on the forward strand.
ATCGAATGCTTTGGGATCCTAAAACCGATGCTCCTTTGGGGCTCGAATCCAAGATGAATTCGCCGGTAGATTCACCGGTAAATTCGTCGGCAGTGCCCAAGGCAAATTCAGCCAAGGTAAAGACTCCCCGAGGCAAGGCGAAGGCGTCCAAATCCAGAGCATCCAAATCTAGAGCATCCAAATCCAGAGCGTCCAGATCCAAGGCTAGGGCGTCGAGTAAGGCGAAATCGGGCGCATAACAGTAATTAGCTATGGCGATCTTTCCCCCCGAAGAAGTCGCCATTTTGGCACCCGGTAGCCCCTTGCTGGGTGCCACCCCTTTTTGGGGAATTGGGCGATCGCCTCAGGATGCATTAGCTCCACCGCCCATAACCGCCCATAGGAGAGACCAAGCCAAGCTGAGGCTAAGGCGCTACCGTCCTGGCTTTGGACCGATAACCCTTTAAATATTGAGTCTATGAATAGCGATCGCAACGATGGCAACGCTACGTTAGTGGCAGATTTACTCGCATCCTTAGGTGAGAATCCAGCGGACCAGGAGCCGTTGGCATTGGATTTAAATCTTGACGAGGAATCGCCAGCGCCAGAAGAATCGCCAGCGCCTGGGGAATTGCTAGCGTCTGAGGGATTGGAAGAGGCGGAGTCGGTTAGTGAGCTTGACCGGGCGATCGCCCAACTCCAAGCGGGTTACGAATCATTCCTGCGGGAAGGGCAGCGCATCGAAGCCGCCATTAACTCTGCCATCAGTTCCAGCGCCGACACCAACACCGACACCGCCCAACCGGTCCAGTTCAGCGTATCGTCCCTCTCCAACGGCAAAGTTCCCAGGGTCACCGCCCGACGCGACGATAAATTTGCCATTGAAATCAACGCTGGCGAAGAGTTGGGACAGGGGGTTGCGCGGGTGGCGATCGCCGTCGTATTCCCCACCACCGCAGAAACCGTCACGGAAGTATTGGATCTGTGGGAAGCCCTGTTGAAGCTATATCCCGGACCGGGTCGGAAGTGGTTAGCGAATACGCTGCTGTTGCTATCGCAGCTGCGGGACGACGCCAGAAAATCCGCCGAAGCCACGGAGGCGATCTTTGTGGGGACAGCGGAGCAAACCCTGACGGTGGAGGATTATCGGTACACCATCCACAGCGATCCGTCGGGCTCATTCTGGGTGCTAGTGGTGGAGTATTTGGACCCCTAGCGCCGAAAGCCGCCTGATTAAAGCCGCCTAACTAAAGCCCCCCTTATCAAGGGGGTTGGGGGGATCCTCCAAAGCTCAAGCCTGCAACCAGAAATTTTGGTGATGGGGTGAGTGGGTAGGATCACCCCTCGGTCCCCCCTTGGTAAGGGAGGAGGAGATTTGAGCTAATTTTGTGCTGGTTTTGAGCTGTTGGGTGGGTCGCTTTGGTTTTGGGGCGATCGCCCCCACCAGCAGCCACGCCCCAACCATTTTGCCGGCTCCAGAAGAAAGCACGCCCCGTCCCCTTACATCCAATCCTGGGTCACCAAAAACCAATGCTCCTCCAGCTCTATCACATCGTAATTTTTAGTGCGTACCCCCGGTAGGTCCAGCAAATAGTCCTTCCCCTTCTGGTTTTCGTAGTACCAAAGAAAGGCATAGTACGTCTCTTTTACGGAGCGAAACTCAATGGTCAAAGGCAGCAGGGCGATAATCCTTACCCCCAGCTTCTTAAGAAGCGCTCTCTCCAAACCTATCTCATCCGTCCAATAGCTACACGGATCGCCTTCATTAAAGCAACCCACCTTGTCACGGTAAGCCCTAATTTTCTCCACCACTAGGTCATATTGAGCCCGTTCATTTTCAAAGGACTTGGATACGATCACAAAATCCTCGATCGCCCCACAGCTTGTTAGCCCCAGGGCGATCGCCCCCACCAGCAGCCACGCCCAAACCCTTTTACCAACCCCAGAAAAAAGCACGCCTTGCCCCTTTACATCCAATCATCGGTTACCAGAAGCCAATGCTCCTCTAGCTCCGTCACGTGGTAGTTGTCAGTGACTACCCCCGGCATCTTCATCAAATAATCCTTCCCCTCCTGAGTTTCGTAGTACCAAAGAAAAGCATAAGAAGCCCCTTCTATGGAGTTAAACTCAATCGTCAAAGGCAGCAGGGCGATGATCCTTACCCCTAGCTTGTCAACGGTCGCCTTATCTAAAGCATCCGACCAATAGTGACACTGATAGCCTTCACTAAAGCAACCGACCTGGCCGCGATAAGCCTTAACCTGTTCCACAACTAGGTCATACTGAGCGCGATCGCTTTTGAAGGACTTGGATACGATTATGGAATCCTTGAACGCCCCGCAGCTTGTTAGCCCCAAGGCGATCGCCCCCACCAGCAGCCACGCCCAAACCTTTTTGCCGACCCCAGAAAAAAGCACGCCCCGCCCCCCTAATTCCAATCTCGCATGACGAGGAACCAATGATCCTCCACCTCAGAGACGGAATTAGGGGGGCGGGGCGTGCTTTTTTCTGGGGTCGGCAAAAAGGTTTGGGCGTGGCTGCTGGTGGGGGCGATCGCCTTGGGGCTAACAAGCTGCGGGGCG
>JBCCTE010000197.1:0-6094 GCA_039198915.1 Cyanobacteria bacterium P01_D01_bin.73
ACTGTAATGGCTAGGACCAAGTTTGTGTCGGGCGCGGTCCTGCGCTTTGGCGGTGGGTCCAGGGTTAGCGGTGCAGGACTGGAAGCCGGTGCCATCCTTCGCTTCGGTGGTGGGTGTCAAACCGTCCAAACGGGCTATGCCGCTGGATTCGTCCTGCGCTTTGGCGGTGGGTGCCAGATGGAGCGAGTTCGGATGGCCGCAGGGGCAACGCTTCGATTTGGTTCCAGCGCTCAGATCACCAAGTCTGGCTATGCCGCTGGGTGCATCCTGCGTTTTGGCGGTGGAGTTGAGATCGCCCGTGTCAGCACCTCCGCCAAAACTGCCCTATTCCTGATGCAGTCGCAGGGACTCACCCCTTCGCTGTGGGAAGCACAAGTCTTGGGAGAGCGATCGCCTAGCGTTTCCCATGTCCTGTTCAATATCAACGCAATGAGTCACTAACATGCCGAAATATGTAAACCAAGCCCTTCCTTATGTGGGGCTGGAACTAGTAAATCGAGGGTTTGACCCATTTTCCAATGGGGCATCTCCAGATAATGCGCTTTGGCGAGCAATTCTCCTAAGAGAGCCGGTTGACCCTGCCAGCTTGCCCGTTGATTATGCGCAAATGTCCGGGCATTTTGTCAGCAAGCAGGTGTGGCCAGGTGCTGGATATAGCGGGCTCATTGGACCCTACACTTTGCCAGCGGCAACTTTTGACCCCAGCAATAATCGCTTTGGGACGCCCCTCGCGGATCAGTCCTTTACCGCTTCCGGTGGAAGTGTCACTTTTCAGGGCTATGTCTTTATACGAGGTAACAAGGCTATCCCCCCACAGGGCTGCACTTTGTCAGACCAGACGTTTACTGCCAACGCCCATGGCTACATAGACGATGATCGAATTACGATTTCCTTCACTGATGGGGGCGCATTGCCAGGCGGGCTAACGGAGTCGCTTGTCGTTGAGGTTCATTCAGCGACTGCCAACACGTTCCAAGTCCGACAAATCAACAATGCGCCGATCAATTTGTCCACTACCGGGGCAAGCCTGATGGTTTGTGATGCCAGCGGAACGATTGGATCCTGGGAGGTCTTACCCACACCAGAGACAGTTTCCAATGGCGACGAGCGTCGAGTTTCATTCTTCAATCTCGCTGAAGCGGAGGCGATCGTCTAATGCTGCCGATTTTCTATACAGGGCACGTCACCCCGACCGGCAATGATGCGGATTGGATCCCTTTGTGGACACAGATCGTACCAGCGCCAGGGGGGACAGTGCCCGCTAACCCCTTGGCAGGCGCAGAAAGTGCAGTCTTGATGTTAACGATCGCCCCCGGCGAGGTAGATGAACCAGTCCATTTCCGTCTAGGAAACGACCCTTTAAACGAGGGTGTTCCTTTAAAGGGGAAAGTTGCGGGCAATGTGGTGACCCAGTTCTTTCTATCGCCCGGATCACCCCAGCCGGAAGTCAAGGTGTTTGAGGGAATGCTGGTCGGATTTCAATTAGGCGTGAATCCGGGAGCGAATAATGGCTGAGGATATCGGGTTAGCCCTTAAAGATGGCTGGGAAGCCCCTATCACTTCTCAATGGGGGAAATACATCCCAGGCATTGAAATCGACTTGACCGGCGCGGATCCAAGTATCGCCAGACCTCGCGATATTTTCGATGTGATTGGCGATCGCAACGACACCACCCCTTGGAGCAATCCCATTGATGGCACCCGAGTCCGCGCTACTGACCCCGCTGGTAGCGTTGCATCAAGTTCGGAGTACATGGCTGACAGGCTTGGGAATAACCATTACTGGAGTACGTACGGCGTCGGAAATTCGCTAGTTATTGATTTTGATGCTGACAATTCAGGGCGGCGGATACTACCAACAGGACTGTTTTGGCAGCACACCTACGGTCCGTCATATCGGATTCAATACTTCACGGTGTCAGGCGGCAATGGATCCAGCCTCGCCAACGTTGTTTGGCAGGATCTGAAAACAGTGAGTGACCCTAACTTTTTGCCCGCCTCGGGGGTTGGATGGTCTGACCAACTGGAATTAGTCCCACCTTCAGAACCTATCCAATACATTAGACTGACCCTTAATGGGGTTGATTCTAACAACTCTGAATACCTCTCTTTTGCAGAGATTCTGTGGGGCGGAACTTTATCCCCAGGTGAGGGAGGTTTTTAGAGATGACCACTTCCTTATGGGTTTCGTTCGGACCTGGCGGGGTCGCTCAACGCCCGTGGTACTTGCCGGATAACGGAACCATCACAACACAACAGCACCGCGCCGCTGGACGTACCCCAGTCAATATCCCTCAGGGGTATCCCGTTGGCGAGTTGCGGGGGATGACTCGCGATGCAAACGGCGTTATCGAATTTGATTGGCCGCCTCATTTGCGGGATTGGCGATCGCTGCGGACCAAGCTTTCACAATCCCCGAAATTTGCCGCCGTCATGATTGCCGCTGAAGCCGATTCAAGGCTCGCCATGGCGCTGCAATCCTTCAACTCTGCTCTGTCCAATTTGGTCAATGACGGGGCAACAGAAACGGAGTGGCGATCGCTCTCCTTTACTTGGTCCCGATTTAAACCAGCCCTTGAGGCGGCGGGCAATGCCATACCTGATGGTGTTGTTGCCGATATCGAGGCGAGCGCCAATGGGCTAAAAATCCAACTCGTAGCGCCGCCGCCGGAAGTTCCACCACCACCACCACCGTCTAACCCATGACTATCACCGCAGCCCAGCTAAGAGCCATCGGACAAGGTCAAGAACTCCGACGATTGCAATCCGCGTCACCCTCTCAAAGTAGAGCCATCTACCAAGGGATGCGCGGGCGTTCGCACAAGGTTTTGGTGGATGGAAGGGTGCATTACGTTAGTCAAAAAAACGTCATTGCACGCGGTGCGCTGATTGTCGGAGCACCGGTCAGCTTGGTTAATGGAATGCTCGACACCGTCAACAGCCCCCACGTTCAAAGCTGATGTCTGATCTCAATGCCAGGCTGCAAGGATTGGGCTGTCAAAGCGAAATGCGCCGGCTATCTCAGTTAGGCGATCGCCCAACCGAGCAACACACTTTCACCTACGCCGGGCGGCGCAACGGCAGGCATTGGGTGAGGCGTGATGACGGTCGGCGACTCACGGGGACATTGGCGACCAACGGGGCGATCGCCATCGGTGCGCGAGTTCGCTTTGCTAACGGTCAAATTGACGCCATGCCCTTCCAGCCTCGTAAGCCCGTTATTCCCACCCCGCAATCGACGCCGAAATTTGTGGGAGACGTTGCCGTTATCGCTATCGTTCCAGATCCCCCCGCAACCTAGCTATGGCAAAAATTATTTTAGGTGGATTTATTGACCCCATCGAGCCATTCACCGACCCGGCTACTGGGGAAGATATTGGCGTGCCGACAGATGCGCCGGGGCTGCAAGTCCATGCGTCGAAGTTAGGGGTAGACCAGGAGGATCGTTGGGTGGCCGGTGCCGTATTTGGACAGCCTGACGGTGCCCCGGCAAATGCGCCTAGGGTTGCCGGTGGGGCGATCGCCTGGAAAAATGCCGCGGGGGAATATGATTCGAAAACCTGGGATGGCACCTCATTATCTGAAGACCCTAGAACCGCCAAACAACCATGGGGAGCCTTTAACCCTGTTTGGAATGATGGCGGCTTAATTATCGGGCGTGAAATCTTTGCCAAGGAATCCAATGTCACCATCGGCACGCCTACCGGTGATTCCTCGGTCCATGTGGACTTGCCGCCGGGTATGGTCATCGTCCCTCAGGCGATCGCCGGGCTTAGCCGCCATGACTTTATCAACGGCTCTCCAAATAACCCCCAACCTCAAGCGCCCAGCCGCCCCGGCGTAGCCATCGCCAGAGACGACTATGACAACTCCGAATACTGGGTAGCAGCCAACCAAATATGGCTCAATGAAAACGCAGGGAATCCTGAGGATGAGCCAAATGTATACCCCTTTCACATCATCCCGTACCAAGACACGAACATCATTCTGTTCGACGTGTTCTACCCTGGGCAAACCGTCGCACAGGTTCAAGCCAACAGCTCACGCCCTCAAGCTGAGCCCCTAACGCGAGCGCCTCAAGTTGGCGACCAACTCGCGATCGTCGTGTCTCATGGTTACTTCTACCAACCCGCAACCCCATCCTTTTTTAGCGATGCTGGGCGAGTGGACCCCCTCCCCGCAGGCACCTGGGAATGGTGGATTTATAGAGTTCCAGCAACTGGAGAAAAAACGGTGGAGGCGGTTACCGAAGACCCCACGGAAAACTACGGTATTCGCATTGAAGGAACAGAAGGCACCAGCTCAAACCAAACAGGCACAGTACACCAGTTAGCCTGGCATTTTGGGCAACCCATCAGAGCCGACGGCACCTGGCAGCAAACGGTTACAGAAGAGCGCGTGGGCTCAATATCGAGACCGCCAAACACCTCGGGACCGCTAGGTGGTGATGGAAATTCACCGGGTGGGACAGGCTTCCCTGGATGGCCCACCGCTGCTGATGCCGCCGGGGCGGATGCGGGGTTTTGGGAGTCAAAGGAAATCACCGTCCCTGGCTTTGGCTACTTCTGGCCCGTTGTAAGGAATTTCGAGATTCGCTGGGACGAGGTTGGAATCGTAGTTAATGCCCCATGGAAAACCTCCGAATATATTAGTGAGCCTTCTACAACCGAAACTGTGACCTACGACAGTCGCCAAGGCAATCGACCGGGCTGGGAAGTAGTCGATGGGATAACAACCGAAGCCGAGTTTTATCAGGGCAATCAAAATTGGGCCGGAGAACCGGCAAAAATATCGCCGCTGTATGGCTTTGGCTCTGGCTTCGCTGACTACGTTCTGGTGGGACCGTCGCCGCCATGCTGGGAAGAAAATATTGGAGATGTATCAGGCAGCTCACTGGAAGGATGGGTGCCTGGAACGCAGTCTGGACAATGCACCCCCTGGGTAAGGTGGGTCCACGGAACCCCCGTCATGAGAACGTATCAATCAAAAATCAGGAGACGCACTGGCACCCCCGTAAGCCCACCACCAAATCCAAACGATTTTCCCGACACACCCACATCAGGAGTACCAGGCGGGGGTAGCCCAGGCAGCGACCCGCCTAACTTTGGGCTGCCGCCGGGCGCGTTCCCCGATGGGGACTGGGATACAGTGCGCACGCGGGAAACGCAATACAACATCAATGCGATCATCGGTCCCACCCTGCGATCGCTCCAAAATATCCGTGAAGCTGAGGTCACCACCACCAGCCATTCAGCTGGCTGGAATGGGGCGCGGTCCAATTCGTCGATCTCCTCAGGAACCCCCGTCGGCACCTACGAACTGGAGGGGCGATTCGTATTTCCAATGATGTCGCGATCGCCAACCAACTCCTCAATCACAACCTCTGAGGAGGCACTGTTTATCGTTCGCACGTTGAACCGGAAGGTTCAGTCAACCCCGTTTACAACGCCCTACCCCTACGACGCACAGAAGGTTTATTACCAGCGAGCTGGCAGCGCACCGGTTGAAATTACTGGCGACATTGAGGCGCTATTCCCGACGATCTCATGGCAAGACCCTGGTCAATATCTATGGTCCCGCAATGCCTCACTACAAAATGGAGTGCTCTATCTCTACCCGATGCCGTCGGAAGGTAGTGACTATCGCGACAACAACGTCACCATCCCAGTCCAGTCCTACCGGGTGGGCGATGGGAGCCTAGCGGAAGCCGGCGAAAGCCGGCGCAAGGTGCAGTCACTCGATGTCCCAACAGCGATCGTCCACGACGTATCGGCAACCTGACCCATCACCTGTCCACCGCTCAGGACGCTCCTAAAGACGGTGTGTCAGCTTTACAACCCCCTGTATCAGATCCGCTCGATCCTGAACTTCGGATCCGGCTATGGCAGGACCGCTACAGTATAGACAAAAAAAAGGAGAGCCGCTTTGGACTCTCCCAATCATCAGGGTGCATCTACTGAACGGAGTATAGCATCAGACCCCCTAGGGGTGTCACCCCCTTTTTTGAAAAATATTTTCTAGTCCCGAGTCAAGATAGTTGTATTTAATACATCTAAATGAGTGAAAACACTGCTTTTCTAGCTGTGGATGGAAG
>JBCCTE010000198.1:0-6087 GCA_039198915.1 Cyanobacteria bacterium P01_D01_bin.73
AATTCTTTTTCCTTACTTATGGCGCTGTTTGTGGGGGCTATTTTGCCCCTCAGTTTTATTATTTTGGCCGCAGCCCCGTTGCTAGGTAGCGGCTTTCGAGAAGGCTATTTTGAGAGCGCCTATTTGTACCTTTACGAGAAGAAATACCTCCTTGGGTCTTCAGCTTCCAGGCGCGACAAGGTCTCTGGAAAACTCAATGAAATCAAGTCCTGTGAGGTCGTTCCCTGGGGGCGCTCTAAATCCGAAGACGCCCATCAGTATTACGCCTTAAGAATCAGAATTGAACCAGCCCCGTCAAGGTTTTTTGCCAATTCTCCTGAAACTCGCCTGATTGGTAAGTCCCTACCGTTGGAAGAGTTAGAAGAAACGGCGCAACAAATTCGACAGTGGGTTAATTCCCATAGTCAAAGTCGATGCTACGGGCTGCCATTGGGTAAGTCTAGAAGCTAATAGCTGCGAGGGTTTTAGCCTCTAATATTTTGTGCTCCGGAATTGGGCGATCGCCAAGGATGGTGGTCAAAAAATTCACTCCCTATCATGGAGATAGTTGGCGGACTTGAGGATGAGCTAGCGGGCGTATGTTTGAGTCGGGACAGGTAGTGGGCGATCGCTACCGATTGGAGGGGCGATTGGGGGATAACGAGTCGCGGCAGACCTGGCTGGGGGCAGAGGTGGAGTCGGGTGAATTGGTGGTGCTGAAAATCCTGGCGCTAAACGGACTGACCCAGTGGGACGATGTGAAATTTCTAGAGCGGGAGGCGGATACGCTGCGATCGCTGGATCATCCCCAGCTTCCCAAGTTTCGTGACTACGTAACCCTGCCAGAAAAAACGGGTTGGTTTGCCCTGGTGACGGACTATATCCCTGGCGTTTCTTTGAAGGAAAAGCTACAGCAGCGCTATCAGTTTTCCATTGAAGAAATTGAGGCGATCGCCCGGTCAATTTTGGGAATTTTGGATTATCTGCACCACCATCGCCCGCCAATTTTGCATCGGGACGTTAAGCCCAGCAATTTAATCAGCGGCGAAGATGGCGAGATTTATCTGATTGATTTTGGGGCGGTGCAAAACCAGCCGCGGAAGGTGGGGGCGACATTTACCGTGGCGGGCACCTACGGCTACACTCCCATCGAACAATTTGGCGGACAGACTTCGCCGGCGTCGGATTTATATGCGCTAGGGGCAACGCTGGTGCACCTGCTGACGGGGATCGCGCCGATGGATTTGCCCCAGAGTAATTTTCGACTGCAGTTTCGCGATCGCCTTCCGGAAGAACTTTCCCAGGAGTGGGTGGATTGGCTGGAGACCATGACCGCTCCGGATGTCACCGATCGCTATCAGTCCGTGACCACAGCGCTTAATGAACTGTTGGAGCTTCAGCGCGATCGCCGTCGTGGGAATATCAGTCGGCGATCGCCCCAACCCATTGCCTCAGATTTTCCCGATCACTTCCTCTCCGATGGCGATCAAGACTGCATCGCTATTACCGACGAGGGAGATCGTATTCTCATCAATATGCCGTCGCCATTTACGGTTCAGGTGGTGCAAGGCGGGCGTGTGCTGCTGAATGATTTACTGAAAATCTTCAATGTCAGTCCTACTCAGATAAAACAGTTGCAGAGCAAGGCCAAAGCAAGCAATTTCTGGAGGATTGGGCTGATGATGGCAATTTTCTCGGTAATTGTCGGCCCCCGCCCTTTTATTGGGCTAATCCTCGGCTCGGTAACAACTGCGTTGACCACTTTCATTGCAGCGCTACCTTTCATCGTCATTGCCGCAATTGTCCTGCCTGCCGTTTATCCAGGGGGCTACTTTAACAGCGCCCTGCTTGCCCTCAGCAGCAATCAATATGTCCTTAAAATTCGTGGACTAAGCGGGCGCCGGTTGTCGGGATATCTCCGCCAAATTGAATCCTGCGAAGTGGTTCGGCTCGATTCCAGTGACAACACTAAATACGCTTTGGCGATCGCTATCGTGCCGGAAGGTGTCTGGCGCCTCAAGAAACGTCCGGAGATTCATTTGGTGGGGCGATCGCTCCCCCTAGACGAACTGGAAAAAGCTGCGCAACGCATTAGAAGCTGGCTGCAAACCAATAATCCAAAGCCAAGTTGAAACGTATCGACATAACCTATGGATAGAAGCAAAACTTGCAGATAGAATCAACACGCTTACACGGCTCGTAAAGGTATCTACTACAACCTTAGAAAATACAGAACCTCAACTCGCCTTTAAATTAGGCTGCATCTTTCAAGGCGTTTTATTTATTGCGGTTATCGGGTTTGAGATTTACACGATGACACCCCCTAATCGCTCAGCAACTCCATCGTCATAGCTTCAATGGCAGCCCCCATCGGTATCAAAATCATTGCAGCAATTTTCTACCTGTTTGGTGCAGTAACCTTTATGGCGGGCTTTTATCTGCTGTTTGTCGTGGTCCTGGGCTCAGATGCGCTGGTGCTGACCAAACCCTTGACGGCAGCTTTCCCCAACCTAGAAGCACCCTTCGAAAAACTTACTTTAGAACTCTCCTCCGCAGACAGCGGACCCGTGCAAGCGTTGGCGATCGCAATGATGGTGTTTGGGCTTGCCAGCTCGTTTCTATCGGTTAGCTCTGGACTGACGAGCCTGCAAAATTGGAGCAGGACCCTTACCATCGTTTTCTGCGTCATTGGTATTGCGAACGGTTTAGCGCGAATCTGCGACCCTATGGCGACTGGGCTGCTAGCTTGGGCCTATGCCACCGGGATATTTTTGCTGATTTTGCTATACCTATGCAGCCCTGGCGTTGCGGCTATGTTCACTGAAGGAAGTAGCGGAGACGATGAATAGGGTGCTGTTGGCAAGCTGGTCAAATGCTGTCGCCGCTATTGTGCCGGTGAGTTGGTAGCAGCGGAGACAATGGCAAGCGTGGCACAGCTGAGATTGGGCTACTGGCCGGACGCGTTACCGTAAAATTACGGAATTAGAATTCAATTTTCTCGCACCCCTACTGCACTTTGTCCATGGATGCTCTACAGATGCGCTTAATGCCTAAGAATCAACCTGGTTCTGATTCCGTGAGACGACGGGCGCCTCGATGGCGATCACTATTGGGTGTAACGGGAATGGTGCTGGCGTGGGGTGGCTTTGTCGGAACGGCGATCGCTGCATTACCCAACTCGTCATCGCTAGAGGCCTTTTCTAGCGCGATATCTAGCGCTGGTCGAAGCAAATTTATCAGCGATATCCCAGGAGGGAGCCTATCCAGTGGGGAGCGTCGGGGAGCGTGCCCCAGCGGCGTTTGGGAATCTGACAATCCGGTGAAAATTGCGGTACCCACTCAGGCGATTGGCAAAACAGCATCGGATCGACCTACGGTTTTGGTGAAGGTTTTGGCGAAGGAGCCCGCTGAAGATGAGCAGATTTTTATTAGCTTTGCGATCGCCAAAATCGATCCAGAGGTTCCCGACCAAGGCGGTCCCTACGACGGGGTTTTGAATTTAACCTACGTGCTGGAAGACCAGGAGGTTGAAACCTACGGAGATTGGTATCAGTGGCAGGTGCCAGAGGTAGCGCCAGCTTTGGAGGCGGGTGAACGCTATCGACTTTTTGTGACGGCGACCTGTTTTGTGAAATCCGCTCCAGATGATCGCTCCGACTCCTACAGCGCGATCGCCGACCTACGACAGGTGAAGCCCGATGCGAAGAGTGCGGTGCAGTTGGCATTGGGGCAAATCGGTGAGGCTACCGAGGAAAACTGGGGCGATCGCCTAAACGTTCTTAACCAATATGAGCTGTGGTTTGAGTACTTGACAGAGCTGCAAACTGCCGCCGAAGCTAACTATCCAAAAGCCTACAGCCAGTGGGCAACTGCGATGCAAGAGATAGGGCTTAGCGTCCCACCGCTGCCGCCAGAGCCAGAACCAGAATCCACTGAAACCGAAGCTGATCCTGAGCCGACTGAGCCAGCTCAACCGTAAGCAAGCAACATTGCCCCCCTCTCCCTTGATATTGGTGGGAAGAGGGGGGCAATGTTGCGCGAATTTCAAGGCACTATAAATCAGCGTCCCGAGCTGACAGCTTCTTTCTGCTGCGCCAGGCAGGCATCGAGCTGCTGTAGCAAGGTAGCTTGATCCAAATTTTGACCGATCAGCACTAGCTGGTTAATCCTGCGGTCGTCTTTCCACTGATCATCTTCCAGAGAAAAGCGCTTACCCGCCAGGTGGAAAATATGGCGCTGAGGACTTTCTTCAAACCATAGGATGCCTTTGGCGCGGAAAACGTCGGTGGGTAGCTGATCGTCCAGAAACTGCTGGAATTTCTTGATGGAGAAGGGGCGATCGCTGGAAAAAGAAATCGACACAAACCCATCGTTATCTAAATGGTGGGAATGTCCGTGATCGTGATGGTCATGTCCATGATGATGCCCATGGTCATGATCGTGTTTATGGTCATGCCCATGATCATGCTTACTAGCGTGCCCATGGTCATGTCCGTGGTCATGCTTGCTAGCGTGCCCGTGGTCATGATCGTGTTTGTGGTCATGCCCATGATCATGCTTACTAGCGTGCCCGTGGTCATGATCATGTTTGTGGTCATGTCCGTGATCGTGGGAATGAGCTTCCTTCTCTTCAGCGAGGGCAAAATACTTATCCGACTCAAACAGACCGACGCTCAACAGCAGAGGCATTGGTGCCTGAGAATTTTGGGTGCGAAGGATACGAGCACCGGCCTTCATCTCGTTGATTCGCCCTTCCAACTTGTCAACAGCTTCCTGATCAACCAAGTCGGTTTTATTCAGCAAAATAATATCGCCGTAGGCAATTTGGCTATAGGCGGCGTCACTGTTGAACAAATCCAAGCTGAAGTTGGCGCAATCCACCGTCGTAATGATGGAATCGAGACGGGTCATATCCCGTAGCTCGGTGCCAAGGAAGGTCAGTGCCACAGGCAGCGGATCGGCAATGCCAGTAGTTTCTACGACCAAATAGTCCACGCGGTCATCCCGCTCCAGCACCCGATAGACAGCGTCCACTAGGTCGTCATTAATGGTGCAGCAAATGCAGCCGTTGCTTAGCTCTACCAGGGTGCCGTCGCCGCCTGCATCCACAATCAGGTCGTTGTCGATGCCGATTTCACCAAATTCGTTCACCAACACCGCCGTTTTTAGACCGTCCTGGTTGCTGAGGATATGGTTCAGCAGGGTGGTTTTACCACTGCCAAGGAAACCAGTGATGATGGTGACTGGCATACCAGCCTTAGGGGCATCCATGGTTTGCGATCGCTGGGTGCTTGCCGCCATAGGTGTTTGTCGTCGTTCAATTAATTTTTAAGTATTTACAGGGTAGCGGAACTGCCTTCCATTGGTTCCATTTCTTCCGTTTCTTTTGATGAATGTTGACGCGGAAAGCCCCTGGACGAAGACGCCTGAAAGTTTCTTAGAACTTTTTTTTAAAACCACTGAACCTTTTTGTGGGAAGTGCTGTCTAAACCGGTGAATTTGCGCTGAAGGGACAGACTTCTGTGACAACCGTTCCCATGCAACCTTCGTCTGACGGGTCTATACCACATTCGGGGAAAGTAATTTTGGACTCAACCTCGGAGAAAGGCGAGCCGGATATGACGCTAGAAATGGCGGATGATTTAACGCTGATTGACCAATGTTTGGCGGGCGATCGCTCAGCTTTTGCGGGCTTATATCGCCGCTACGGTCAACGGGTGCGATCGACGTTGTATCAACTGTGTGGGGAAACTGGCTTGGACGATTTAGTCCAGGATGTGTTTCTACGGGCGTGGCGGGGATTGCCGAAGTTTCGGCGGTCAGCAAGTTTTTCTACCTGGCTGTATCGCATTGCCTGGAACGTGGCGATGGATCGGCGGAAGAAATTTGCCCGTGATCGCCAACGGGAGCAAACCGTATCTGACCCTTTGGATGCTACCCTTCCGGACCCCTCCCAGGGGGCATCGGGACAATGGTCCACCCTGCATTATCAAGATGTAGTCCGCAAAGCCTTGGGGACATTATCGGACGGAGCTCGCAGCGTTATTGTGCTGTGTGACCTGGAAGATATTCCCCAAAAGGAAGTGGCACACTTAAAATTTGAGCCAC
>JBCCTE010000199.1:0-6071 GCA_039198915.1 Cyanobacteria bacterium P01_D01_bin.73
CCAGTTCCCCAGTTGGATTTGATTAACAATGCGGTGTTTTATCCTCAGGGCACCACCAGCGTTTTCCAAGCCTGGGGGATGGAGCGAGATCTTCTATGCGGCTGGCTTTGGGAAGGGTTGGGAGCAGGACCGTGGGTGAAGTTGTATTTTCTGGGTTCGGTGGCAGTTGGGTTGACCGGAACAGCAGCGCTGCTCTGGCGAGATTTTGGTCCTGGGCGATCGCTGGGAGCGGCCACCATTGCTACGCTGTTTAATTTTTACGGGCTAATCCGTAAATTCCCGTACCACGCCAATATCTCAGTCTTCCACTGGACCCTACTCAGCATCGTCACCGATTTCGTCATCGTCGGACGAGTGGTGCGGGGCGAGCGGGTTAGCATCGGCTGGATTTTATGGCGAGTGGCGCTGGTATTTCTGGTGCTGGGGCAGGATTTAGGCTACGTGGCGGGCTATGGATTAATGTCCCTAGCGGTGTGCCAAGGATATGTTTTTGCGTTGTTATCTTGGCGAAGATTTAGAAGAGGAAAAATACGCAGAAATTTTCCTGACTTAGCAACAGTAACTCGATCGCAGAACAATATTCTCAGACATATTTGGAGCGATCGCCTAGCCGTATTTTCAATTGGAGCAATCGCCTGGGGATTATGGCTATATCTACCTCTGGTTTTGCAGATTTACACCACAGCAACGGCGTTCGATTTTTCTGAAGTATACGGGCGTGTCTGGTTCTCCAATCCCCTACGGTTGCTGTTGCCAATCCTGCCCAATCTCAACCCAACAACGCTGCCGGAAATCTTTCCCGCCGCCATCGAAGATCCTTGGGACGGGGTGACGGGGTGGTTTGTGCTGGCGATCGCCGCAACTGGTCTCTGGCAATCCCGCCGTAGCTGGCGCGTTTATCTGCCATTCGTCGTCATGCTGGCACTAGTTCTCGCCTACCATCCCCAGGATTTCCCAACCCTAAAGCTGTTTCCCTGGTCCAGATTTAACCGCGTTGGCGGGCGAGTAACGCTGCTGTTGCCCATTTTTGGAGCCTTATTTGCCCTTGGCATTCAACACCAACGCTGGCAAAGACGGAAACTTCTCGCGGCGATTTTGCTGCTTATTGGTGGACTCGAACTAACAACGGCATACGGACTAAAGCTGAGCGATCGCCCCCCTCCAATCCCTGCCCAAACTCAAAACTATTTCGCCGCAGTTAACGAAGCGCCGGGCGAAGCAATTTTAGATTGGCCCCTCTGCGCCATTGGCGGCAACGGCATCGGCGGTATCAATGGCCTTTGCCCCTATGCCAGCACCGACCCGGCGATCGCCTGGCTCAGTCGCTTCCATAGAAAAAAAGTGATGGGGCAATACTTCGGGCGCCTCCACCCCAGCCAAATTGAGCCCTATTTGCAAATGGGATTGCACCGACTAATGCAGCCCAACCATCCCGATATTTACCGCGCCACTGGAGAACGCCGCTGCTTTAAACCGGGGGAATGGGACTTTTTCGAAAAACTCTATCGCAGTCAGGACTTCGCCGGGATTCAGCTCCACCGCGATCGCCTCTCCGAGGAGTGCTATCAGGAATTTACCCAACGCTTCGGCAAGCCCACTGCGATCGCCACCCTCCCTAAAATGGGCACCCTCGCTTTCATTCCCAACAGTCAAAAAACAGAACCGACCAAAGAATTGCCAGCGTTTAACCCGGCTTTTGACGACCCGGAATTGGGGCATCCCGATGGCGTGGATTTGATGGATGTGGCGATCGCTCGAGGCCTGGACACTACAGGACTGAGCCGCGTTCGAGAGCGACAAACTGGTCGATGGCGCTGGGCGGTAGGCAACACCACAACACTCACCTTGGCTTTGGCGCGATCACAACGGATGCGCCTAACCTTTGGCGGTGTGGCTGAAACCCCTAGTCAAGGCATTGTGCTTACTGTGCAAAATGGTCAGACGCCGCAAACCCTCAAATATCCAGCTCCCGCCAATCAAGCTCTAGAATACGCCGTAGACTTTACCGCCCCCGCCGGAGGGTCCCAAATCAAGTTTGAATTTGCCGAAGCCGTCGTCGGGCAATCTCCCAGTCCGGCCGCTGGCGATCGCCCCTTAGCATTTCGATTTACAACCTTGCAGTTAAAACCCCTTTAAAACCTACCCCTGAGGAATAGTAGGAACAGCAGCAACAGGGGGAGCGATCGCCCGCGCAGTCTCAGTAGGCGTTGCAGACTTGAGAGTGGCCTGAAGCATTTCCGTTTTGACTACCGCATCGTTAGCCAGCGTAAACAGCGGATTCGCCAAAATTCCAGACAATGTTGTTGCCACCATAGTTAGCACCAAACCCACCTGCAAGGGACGCATCCCGGGCAAGGTCCACTGAATCTTGGGATAGTTCTTGATAGTGGCAGACATTTCCTGAGGCTCTTTTACCACCATCATCTTCACCACACGGATGTAGTAGTAGATGGAGATAACGCTGGTGATTAGACCAACTAGGACCAGCGGATATAGACCGGCTTGCCAGCCCACCCAGAACAGATAAATCTTGCCGAAGAATCCAGCCAACGGCGGAATTCCACCAAGAGACAACAGACAAATGCTCAGCGCCAAAGTCAACAGCGGATCCTTTTGGTACAGACCTGAGTACTCGCTGATTTCATCGGTACCGGTGCGCAGGGAGAAGAGGATAACGCAGGTGAACCCACCCAGGTTCATAAACAGATAAATCAGCAGGTAGAATAGCATACTGGCGTAGCCGTCTACGGAGTTGGACAACAGTCCGATTAGAACGAAGCCTGCCTGACCAATGGAAGAGTAAGCCAACATCCGCTTCATGCTGGTTTGTGCCAGCGCCACCACGTTGCCGAGCACCATACTCAGGATGGCTAGGGCGGTGAAGACGAAGTGCCATTGCTCGGAGACCAGCGGGAAGGCGGCCGCCAAAAGACGAACGGCGAGGGCAAATCCAGCGGCTTTGGAGCCTACGGAGAGGAAGGCAACAACGGGGGTGGGAGATCCTTCGTATACGTCGGGGGTCCACTGGTGGAAGGGAACAGCGGAGATCTTGAAGGCGATACCGGCGACGACGAACACTAGGGCAACGATTAAACCTAGGGGAGGAACGTCGGCGTTGGCGCTTAGGTTGGCAGCGATCGCCGTCAATCGCGTTTCACCACCAGACAGCCCGTACAGCAATGACGCGCCGTAAAGCCAAATCGCCGAACTGGAGGCACCAATTAGCAAATATTTCAGCGCCGCTTCGTTGGAGCGTGGGTCCCGTTTCATATATCCCGTCAGCAAATAGGACGAGATACTCAAGGTTTCCAGCGCTACGAAGATCATTACCAGCTCGTTGGCTCCCGACAGGAACATGCCGCCAACGGTTGCCGTAAGCAAAATAATTAAAAACTCTCCTAATGCTGTCCCCGTCCGTTCGACGTAGGTAATAGACATTAGGATGGTGACAATGGAGGACAGGGCGATAATGCCTCGGAAGAGGGTACTCAAGGTGTCGCCGCTAAATCCGCCCAGAAATGCGATCGGGTCGGCGGGGTCCCACTGTAGCCATAGGGCTCCAACGGCTGCCGTCAATCCAGCGATCGCCACGTAGGGGGTCCAGCGCACCGAAGCACGTCCCACAATTAAGTCAATTAGCAGCACCGACAGCAATGTCAGAATGACTACCCCTTCCGGCATAATCACCCAGGCATTGAGCTGGGATGCAACATTCGAAAATTCCATAAGTCTCTCCCGATCGTTGCTGAGGCTTGCAGACTCTTTTCGCAGTTCAATGATTCACTTTAGGCGAATGAGTCTCAAGGGAATGAATCTCACTCGATAAAAGCGCCATGGAAATGCAATCAAAGAATACGCCCCCAGGTATTTTAGCGGTACCCGCCGAGAATCGAGCGTCCAAACTCGATCCTATGAGAAAACCTAATATCAATTCTAGTTCTGTCGATCAATTACGGGGGCTAGATCGAGAGCGAGCGTGGGTCACAATCGACCTCAATGCGCTGGCTCATAATGTGAAGTCAATCCAGCGGTGGGTGGGGGATCGGGTAGAAATTATGGCGGTGGTTAAGGCGGATGCCTACGGTCATGAGGCGATCACTACAGCCAAAACCGTACTCGAAGCAGGAGCTACCCGCCTTGCTGTGGCCACCTTAGAGGAGGGAATCCAACTGCGCCAGGCTGAAATTGACGCTCCCATCGTAGTATTGGGGCTGTTGCAAAATTTGGCGCAGATCCAAATTGCCGTTGATCACAATCTGGAGCTAACTCTGTGTTCCCTGGAGCAGGTGGAGCGATTAGCCGGGGCAGCCAAGTCGGTCGATTACCAATTAAAGGTGCACCTAAATATAGATACGGGCATGTCGCGGCTGGGGGTGGCTTGGCATGATGCGCGATCGCTAGTGCAGCAGATTTACGAATACCCCAGTCTGGAACTAGCCAGCATTTATTCCCACTTCGCCACTGCCGATGAGCCGGATCCTCTTTGGGCAAACCGGCAACACCAGCGCTTTGAACAGGCGATCGCCCAGATTGAATCCCTGGGGCGTCCGCTGCCGCCGCTGCATATGGCCAACTCCGCTGCCATTCTTAGCAATCGCATTTTCCATCACGATTGGGTGCGCCCCGGCTTAGCATTGTACGGAGTTTGTCCGGCGGAGCATCTGGGCGATCGCATCGACCTCAAACCCGTCCTCAGTATCCACGCCCGCATTGCCCAAATCCGCACCATCAACCCTGGCGAAGGCGTCAGCTACGGCCATCGATTCGTCGCCCAACGCCCCACCCAAGTCGCAACCGTCAGCATCGGTTACGCCGACGGCATTCCCCGCAGGCTCTCCGGTCAACTCTCCGTCATCTTCGACGATCAGCTCATTCCGCAAATTGGTGCCATCACTATGGACCAGCTGCTGCTGGACGTAACCGACGTGCCCAAATTGAAGCCAGGAGGTATGGTCACCCTACTAGGCACTAGCCAGCATTTGAAGAATTCAGGCTCTGAAAACTTGAGGATCTCTTCGCAGGACTGGGCAGACACACTCGGCACTATTTCCTGGGAAATTCTGAGCGGTTTTAGACATCGCCTGCCTCGCATCACCCTACCCGTTCAGCAGCAACCTCAGGACCAAACCGAAGCAGATGGCTAGGGCGTCAAACTGACGTTAAGCAAATAAATTGAGTCGGTCAGTAGGCATACAAAAACGGGCGTGCGATTGAATCACACACCCGGGAAGAACTATACAGAATCTACGGACAGCAAATACTCAGTCGTTTCGAGAGGAGCCTATGTCAAGCTCGGTTAGTGAGCGTAGGGCACGCCACGGTATCTCAGGTCGTGCTGTTCGCTGTTTGCATGGGACTCTGATTCGCGAACAGACTGGAAAGAGAAGGGCACGCCTCGATAGGTTCCGGCTGACTTTTGAGCAGGAGCTTGGGCTGCCTGGGACTCGGACTGGAAATGAATACCGCGGTAGGTTAATTGCATGATTTCGCCTCCTAACTTGAGGTTTAGGTAACTAAGAGGCGCGTTCCTTCAGAAGCTGTCAGCTACAAACTTCAACTGGAAATTCTTACTGAATAGACTTCCTACTTCCGTCTAACTCGCCCTTGTCTCTATCAAGCACGATGATGATTCAAGCGAGTCAAATGAACGATTTGCGTTATTTCTGTATCTAGTTTTACAGTTTTGCGGTTTGATGTCAACCGCCATCCCCATTTTTTTTCAAAGGCTGCTGACGTTGATTTACGGCAAGGGGTTTAGAGCGATCGCTCAACCATCCCTACCTTGCTATTTGGCATCAATGCCACAATGGGAAGGAACTCCTCGCTGTCACGGCAGTCTTGCGTTGCTCATGCGGGCAAGAAGGTGGCGGGGCGATCGGAACGTTTGGACGTTGCATTGAAGGATTGGAAGAATGGCTCAAAGCTCAGACGGATACAAGGTCATTGCCGATAATCGCAAGGCGCGATTTGAATACGAAATTCTAGAAACTTTTGAAGCGGGAATCGAGTTAAAGGGTACCGAAGTAAAATCCATTCGCGCCGGACGGGTCAACCTGGGAGATGGCTTCGCC
>JBCCTE010000200.1:0-6064 GCA_039198915.1 Cyanobacteria bacterium P01_D01_bin.73
CTTATCCTAAAGAGTCATGGCAGATTAACAGCCTGTCAAGTTTATTTGTTGTATAGACATTAAAATTCTTTAAGATTTTTTTAACATCTATCCCGTCCTCATTAACCAAACAATACGTACACTAGTGATTGAGCTGACTCACCACATCATTAGGCTGGGGTGAATCTGCCTGTGCAAGCTGCTGTCGCAAAATTGAAATCGCGCTAGCCATAAATAGCGCCGCTGGAACACCCTTTCCAGAGACGTCGCCCACCGCCAGCCACACATCCCCTTTCGGATGCAAGAATACCTCAAAAAAGTCCCCACCCACCTCTTGAGCAGGACTACAACGAGCCTCAATGGACATTCCCTCAATCGTCGGCCACCGCTGCCTCAGCAAATTACCCTGAATCTGTCGAGCCACCTCCAGCTCTGAGCGCAGCTGATTTGTCTGTGCCTCAATGCGCTGATACAACCGCGCCTGGGACAAAGCCAAAGCCGCCTGTTCTGCAACCTGCTCGATCGCCTGCTGATCCGTCTGGCTCCAAGGGTCATCGTCCTTAACCAGACACACCGCAGCCATGCATTCCTGCTGATAAACCAGAGGAACCAACAGAGCAGACTCGGCATGTCCTTCAGAACCCCTTTCACCGCTGTGGTTGTGGTGCTCACGACTTTCAATAACCTTGGCCAACAGGTCACTGTAGGGCTCATGCTCAGTGGAGACATCTTCACCGCCATCTCCATCCCCATACCCCAAGGAAGCCTGGTCTTCCGTTTGATTCCCACCATTGTCGTCGCCTCCCTCTTCCACAAGCTTCCCCGAGGGCTTGCCTTCCTGAGCTGCCTGAATCATGCAGCGCTTGGTCTGAAAGTTGCGACCCAGAGTATCGGCGATCGTCCGCAGCATGCTGTCGTAATCCAGCGAGCCGCGAATTGCCGCCATCATGTCATTAAGCAAAGACTCCCGGCGCAGGGCTCGACTCAGCTCATTGGTGCGTCCCTTCAGGACTCGGTAAGCATCAGCTGCCCCCAGAACGGTGGCTTTTAAATTATCGGGACTCCAAGGCTTAGTGATGTAACGGTAAACCTTACCGGAGTTAATCGCCCCTACCAGATCGTCAACGTCGGTGTAGCCAGTGAGGATGATGCGCACCGTATCTGGGTAGCGATCTACAGTCTTGCTGAGGAATTCCGTGCCGTTCATACCCGGCATCCGCTGGTCGGTTACGATAACTGCCATTTCCCCTTCTGATTCCAAGACGTCCAAGGCTTGAAACCCACTTTCCGCTTTGTAGACCTTAAATTCTCGTCGGAAAGTTCGAAATAGCAAATCTAGGTTGTCTGGCTCGTCATCAACCACCATTAACTTTTGCTTGGGCTTCTTCTTGGAAACCTGGCTCATAGGTTGCTCCACGGTTTAGCAAAAAATAGCACCTTCACTTACTGGTGCCGCTGACGACCTAGCCCGACTAGAGCCCCTGTGTTTGGTCTGTGAATGTAATCCAAATCTATCAAGTACAGATTTGTAATTCAATCTTAGCCTCGGGCAGTGCAAAGACGTCTAGTCTTCACTTCAAGTATGCCCTGTCTCTTGAGGAGACTCAAGGGCATGAACACACTTGGGCCACGAATCCTAACAGGTTTTTGGGACTGGAGTTGGTGAAGTATTCAAACACTGGCGATGCTTCGCTAGCTTGTTAGGTAGTTGAGGGCAGCTCCTCAGCGCAGTCTGGGCAGGAACGAGAATACGTGTAGTTTGCTACTTAAATTATCTCAACACCTTTCGATGAAGCGCACTTGATAAAACGTGCTATCAAGTTGAGTTCCACAGTGGGAAGTGGCGGGCAGGGGATTATTTGCGATTGGTGGGGGAGAACATCACACCCCAGCAGGCGATCGCCGCCAATCCTACGTAACCAAAAACCGTTAGCCACTCTAAAGCCTCGCCAGAAATGGCGATCGCCAAAGTAAAAGAATGCTCAAAAATTACCATCGTCTAACTGCGTTGCCCGCTGCCCTAACCTTTGATCAAAATGTTTCACTCAAAATATCGCATCAAAAACACCCCCAGCATAGAATCTGGAGGTGCATAATTCTTGAGATTCGAATTTTACAGCGGTTCTGCTTCTGATTTATTCGAGAATTAAAGCCCGCTCTAGAATCGGCTCATCTTGAACCGTATTGTCAACAGTGACACTCGAAGGCGTTGGGGAGCTAGCGATTTGCAGGGAGCTGGTGGGGCTGGACTCAGGATCGTTTTGAGCAAACTGCATGCCTGGCTGCCGCGCACCTACAAATACGGACCCAATGGCGACGGCTAGGCCTGCGGCGATCGCCGAAGCACCCCAAACTCGACGCTTGCGTTGCTGCGTCTGCACCTTGTCCATAACAGCCGCCAAAGTCTTCTCCGCAGAGCAGGAAACTGGAACTGGCATCTGCTTCACAGATTCCGTCAATCCACCCAGATCCGCATAAAGGGCTTGAATTTTTGGGTCTTCCTTCAGCCACCGCTCAACCTGAAGCTGCTCCTGCGCCGTGACCTCGCCATCCATGTAGGCACTGACAAGCTCAAACTGCTCGAAGGGAACCTGCTCAGAAGCCGCTTCACCCACTCCGTCGGGCTGGAAACTCTGCTGCATGTCCATCGCGGCCCAGAATTCAGAATCGTCTGGGGCTGGGTTGGAATGATGTGAATGATTTTGGTTTTTCATGATTTAAATCACCCCCTGTGCCCCTTAATTTTAAACCCCGCTTGGAGGGTTATCTTCTAGGGCTTGGAAAAGTTTAGGTAACGGGTTGGATGTGCGAATTTGACGATTTTGTTGCGGTCGAGCTTGTAACGGTCCGAACCTAGAGACTGTCCCCAATGTAGCCTTTGAGCTGACCTTGAAGGCGCTGACGGGCGCGGGCGATGCGAGATTTGACGGTCCCCAGAGAAACGCCGGTCATTTCGGCAATCTGCTCGTAGGGTAGGTCTTCAATTTCTCGCAAAATAATCGTGGTGCGGAAGGTTTCTGGCAGGTCAGCGATCGCCACCTGGAGCTGCTCATAGAATTCTTGAGCACTCAGCTCATCAGCAGGACCTGGCGCATCGGAGGGAATTTCCCAATCCATAGCGCTGCCGTCGGCGTGCTTAGCCGCATCCAACGAAAGGGGGCGACGATGGCGCTTACGCTTGCGCAGCTCGTCGTAGAACAGGTTGGTGGCGATCCGGCTCAACCAACCGCGAAACTTTTCGGGATCCTTCAGGCGAGCAATGCTGCGATAGACCCGTAGCCAAACTTCTTGGGCTAGGTCAGCGCGATCGCCCCAATCGGGAGCCAAATGGTAGAGCACCCGCTCCACATGGGAATGGTAGCGGCGCAATAGTTCTGAAAAGGCTGCCTGGTCTGGCTTTAGACCAACTTGGCAACGCAGAACTAGGTCCGTGTTGGATAGGGTTTCCGGGGACACAGGGTTTTGAGGAAGTGTGCCCTCAATCCTTGACCAAGCTGCGGGTACGGAGTAGCTCATAGGGTTTGACTGGCGAATTGCCATCTCAAGCTTCATGACTCCTTTGACGGGCAGGAAATGGATTTGGTTCCCGCAAACGTTTCAGGATGTAAACAAGACTTTGAGATAACCATCAGTCCAGCATTTACCTACAACTGGGACAACATTTTCAACGCCCATTTCAATCATTCGTTAGTGACGGAAATGGCTAGAAATGCTGATGCCACGCTGGGTTTGGTCCAGGAATGGTTGAGCTGTTTTCTTCTAATCGTGATGATGGCTTTTTATACCACCTAACCAATTGTATCGGCTTCAGTTTGTGGACTTAGGGTTGGGAGCAGAGTGGCGCAGACCGATGCCATTTGGCCGGTTTACCCTGAGGTAGAGACCTATCAATTCCAGTCTTCACCTATGAGCCCTAGTCTGAATCTGACCCACGGTTTAGCATCCAACGGTGCTACGAATGGTGCCGCTAACTCTGGCAATGGAACTGCCGAGACCGCCGAATTTCAGCAAGAACAACGGAAGGCAGTTGCCAGCAAGTATTTGGCGTCTTCGAATAAGCTGGGGGATTTTCAGCGGCGACATATCGGTATCAGCGAGGCAGAGCAGGGAGAGATGCTGGCAGCGTTAGGGCTAGGCAGCACCGAGGAGCTGATTGCCAAGACAATTCCCCAGGATATTTGGCTGGGGCGATCGCTCAACTTAGCTCCGCCAAAAACGGAAACGGAAGCGTTGGAAGAGCTGCGGGCGATCGCCAATCAAAACCAAGCGTGGCGGTCCTATATCGGCACGGGCTATTACCCCTGCATTACGCCGCCGGTGATTCAGCGCAATATTTTGGAGAATCCTGGCTGGTATACCGCCTACACGCCCTATCAAGCTGAAATTGCCCAGGGGCGGCTGGAGATGCTGCTGAATTTCCAGACCATGGTGGCGGATTTGACGGGGATGGATATTGCCAACGCGTCGCTGTTGGATGAGGGCACGGCAGCGGCGGAGGCAATGAGTTTGGCTTACGGGGCGTGCAAGGTGAAGGGGGCGAATCGATTTTTGGTGGATCGGCAATGCCATCCCCAGGTTCTTGAGGTTTTGAAAACTCGCGCCTGTCCTCTGGATATTGAGCTGGTGATTGGCAATTGGCGAGAATTTGTGAAGGGGGATTTTGGGGCTAGTGATGGTGCTTCGCCGGTGTTTGGGGTGTATGTGCAATATCCCAATACGGCGGGGACGATTGAGGATTATCGATCGCTAGTAACCGCCACCCACAGCGCCAAGGCTTTGATGATCGTTGGTGCGGATTTGTTGGCGCTGACGTTGCTGACCCCGCCGGGAGATTGGGATGCGGATGTGGTGGTGGGCAGTTCCCAGCGTTTCGGAGTGCCTTTGGGTTACGGCGGTCCTCATGCAGCCTATTTTGCTACTCGCGATCGCTACAAGCGACAAATTCCCGGTCGTATCGTTGGCGTATCTCAAGATGCTCAAGGGAAGCCTGCCCTACGTTTGGCGCTACAAACTCGCGAGCAGCATATTCGCCGGGACAAAGCCACCAGCAACATTTGCACCGCGCAGGTTTTGTTGGCAGTAATGGCAGCAGCTTACGGGATTTATCACGGTCCTGAAGGGCTGCGGGCGATCGCCAATCGGGTGCGATTGATGACTCTGGCGGTGCGGGAAGGATTGGCAAAGCTAAGTTACGAAGTGGCTCCCCGTCCCGTGTTCGATTGTGCTCGCTTTCGGGTGACGGAAAATTCGCCCCATATATCGGTGGAGTTGCTGCGAGCGGCGATGGAAGCCCAGAGTATTGATTTGCAGTATTTGCCAGATGGGGCGATCGCCATCAGCCTAGACGAGACGGTCACTCTAAAAACTTGGGCTGAACTCATGGGCGTTCTGGCGAAATCGGATACGCTGCCCTGGACCTTCGACGAGTTGATGGATTCGCAAGATTTAGCTCTGGTGGAGTTCTTTGATCGCAAAACCGAATATTTAACGCAGCCCGTTTTTAATCAGTACCACTCGGAAACGGAGCTGATGCGCTATTTGCACCGGCTTGAGAAGAAAGATCTGGCGCTGAACGAGTCCATGATTCCCCTGGGCTCTTGCACCATGAAGCTCAACGCTGCTGTGGAAATGATTCCGGTGACTTGGCCGGAGTTTGCCAATATCCATCCCTATGCTCCCCGCGATCGCGCTAAGGGATATCAAATCATGTGCCAGCAACTGGAGCACGATCTGGCGGAGATTACTGGATTTACCGGGATTTCGTTGCAGCCCAATGCCGGTTCCCAGGGTGAATATGCTGGGCTGTTGGCGATTCGGGATTATCACCGAGCGCGGGGGGATGGCGATCGCACCATTTGCCTAATTCCCACCTCCGCTCACGGCACCAATCCCGCTAGTGCCGTTATGGCGGGGATGAAGGTGGTCACGGTGAAGTGCGATGACCAAGGAAATATTGACCTTGCGGATTTGGAAGAAAAGGCGACCAAACACTCGGCAAATTTGGCGGCGCTGATGGTAACTTATCCCTCCACCCACGGCGTGTTCGAAACCACCATCAAAAATATTTGCTCGCTAATCCATAGCC
>JBCCTE010000201.1:0-6062 GCA_039198915.1 Cyanobacteria bacterium P01_D01_bin.73
ATAGCGATCGCCCCTTAGCGCCTATAAAAAATGATCTAAAAGCTAGTTAAAACTCGCAGGTAAAAGCTCGGTGGACTGGAGCCTATCCTTTTATCAGTGGCATCTCCGCAGAGGACACGTTGGCTTGCCCTCTACGTCGCTACTGGTTGAAATATTCAGTTGAAATATTCAAAGGTGAAACACAAGTGAAAAACCTAAACCCGAGGGATGATAATGCTCTCCGGCTGGTCCTGATACTTACCCCGGCGAGTTTCGTAGGAAATATTGCACGGCTCACCCTCAAAAAACAGGAGCTGCACCACCCCTTCGTTGGCGTAGATTTTCATATCCGCCGGACTGGAATTAGAAAACTCCAAGGTTAGATGCCCTCGCCAGCCAGCCTCTGCTGGCGTCAGGTTAGCAATCAATCCCGCCCGCGCATAGGTTGATTTGCCAATACAAATCACCGTCACCGTTGGCGGCACCTGCAACATTTCTAGCGCCACCCCTAACCCGTAGGAATGCCCTGGAATGATAAAGAACTGCCCGTGCTCGTCCTCTTGCAGATCGGTGGATTCTAAGTTGCTGGGATTGAAATGCTTGGGATCAACAACGGTACCTGGCACATGGCGGAAAATTCGAAACTCCTTTGGTGACAGGCGAATATCGTAGCCAAAGCTGCTGAGCCCAAAAGAAATGACCGGGCGATCGCCCTCTGCTCGACGAATCAACCGGTCTTCAAACGGAGCAATCATGCCCTCCGCTGCCATCTTGGCAATCCACAAATCATTTTTAATCATGTTTGCTGCTTACTAAGAGTCTTTATTGATCGGCAATGGCGCAATAAAGAGCGCCAAAAACAAGACGCGTAAAAAACAGATTTAAATAGCGATCGAGAAGTATCGAATGCACCCAATTAGCGGCGGAGTCGACGAACCTCCGTCACCCGATCTGCCACCGCTAGTAGCCAGTCTGGAAGCGTGGGACCGTTAAAAATTACGTCCACGTGGTCCGCCCGCGTCTCCAAAAATTCCAGCACCGCCTCTGGAGTGATTGCCCCCAAGCTAACGGCAACACTTAATTCGTCCAGCACCACCACGTCGTAGCGGTTGCAGCGCACCTGTTCCGTAACGTACTGCCACAAATCCTGGATATCTTTAATTTCAACGGGGGTTAGCTGATCCACCGCCGGGTCGATGGGGCGAGCCAACATGCCTCGAACCCAGTCCAGGTTCTGCACTAGGGAAACCGGGTGTGCCGTTCCTTGGTTGATCCCACCCTTTAAAAACTGCACCAGCAGTACCGGTGTGCCATGCCCTGCCAGGCGCATCGCTTGGGCGATCGTATCGACAGGAAACTGGCGCTGAGGATAGGTGAATACCTGTACCAAACCTTCCGTTTGGTGGGGCTGTACCTCGATTAATGAGGGTGGGCAGTCAGTGCGAGTGAGTGTATCAACTTGGGAAACCATTGCTACCTTCGCCTTTGCTATTTGACTCAAGTTAATGACTGACTCAGCCATAAAAAGCCAGGTCATTAAAGCTGGGACATTCAATATATAGGATCAAAAGATATGGCGTGTGTATCGTTTCTCCCTGATTACACAACTCCATATAGGTTCTTATACGAATGCATCGGCTGCCGACTCTAATAAACGTCACCAGCAAAATATCCAGTGAACTGCCGAGAAACATTGCTGTCAGTAAATATTCCCAAGAGCGTAGTTAGGGAGTGTGACCATTCTGCTGAGTCCCTTTGGGATCAGCTACCACTCAACGCCTAAACCCAAAGATGGCGAGGCTTTCAGGAAAAAACGCCTCCATTTTGGGCAGGGGCATTATTCCCAGAGTATTGATTGGCCTGCGTTTCAGGGGCGATCGCCACACACATTCACCAGCATGGTATTTCTTTGGCTCGATAGCGATCCCATCGTGGTTGCGATCGCAATGGTCAGAAATCCGGCTGAGTTGCCCATTATTACTGGCTTTTCTTATTGACGCCCCAAAACACATCAGCTATAACGAAACTGTCTTTCGATGGCTTGACAAGCGCAACAGGTGTCAGCTCCATCGCAACAACACTATTTAGAAAATTCTGAAAAACTGGGGCTCAGAAGTGAACAAGACACAACTGGTTGACAAAATCGCCCAGGGGGCAGAAATCACCAAGGCGGATGCTGGAAGAGCTTTGGATGCCTTTATCAATGCCGTGACAGAAACCCTAAAGGATGGTGATCAGGTCTCCCTAGTCGGTTTCGGAACCTTTTCCGTCCGAGAAAGGGCTGCCCGCACGGGTCGCAATCCTCAAACCGGCGCTGAAATTCAAATTGCAGCCGCCAAGGTCCCTGGTTTCAAAGCCGGCAAAGGGCTTAAGGACGCCGTGAATTAGCCTTAATGGCGAACATCCCTCAAGAGTAAGAGTTGGCTAGCGCCTGCCACCAATATTGAATGTTAATCTCAATATCCGCGAGGCGTCTAGCCTTTAGGATTTTTTATTTCAGAGGACATTTACTTTAGAGGGCATACGTCTCCCCCTGTGTGAGATTCCCTGACCTTGGCTGATGACACAGGTCCTAGGCTGGCTAGCTAGATTACCTATCGAATCCCAACCCTCACAATCACAGCAAAATATATCGTGAATAAAACTGAACTTGTTGATCTAATCGCTTCAAAGGCTGGAATGACAAAAGCCCAGTCCAAGGCAGCTTTGGAAAGCATTCTGGACACCATTACTGATTCTCTGAAGGATGGAGAGCCCGTTCAACTGATCGGCTTTGGGACGTTCAAAACTAATCACCGGGCTGCACGGACAGGCCGCAATCCCCAAACTGGCGCCGAGATCCAAATTTCGGCAGCTAACGTACCCGCCTTTGTCGCAGGTAAAGCCCTGAAAGATGCAGTGAAGTCACCGTAGTTCCCCCAGCGATTTTTAGAGGAAATTAATCCCTAATCAATCCCCGAGAGAAAAGCGACCGGTGTGATTCCACTGGTCGCTTTTCTCTCGGGGGGTTTCTATTAGTTACCTAGAAATAGTTGAGCAGAAACTAGCTTGAGACAACTAGCTGGCTGGCAACGACTTCTCGGTTGCGCTTGGCTCGGTTGTGGTCTGGCTTCAGGGCGATCGCCTGCTCATAGGCTTCCAACGACTCGTCATAGCGAGTGAGATGGGCCAGGGCGTTGCCACGGCTGTACCAGGTTTCGGGATCCTGATCGTCCAGGGCGATCGCCTCATCATAGGAAGTCAAAGCGGCATCGAACTGTCCCAACTTGCTAAGAACAATTCCCCGGTTGTGCCACGCGCCCGTATTTCTTGGGTTGTGCTCCAGGGCTTTGTCGTAGGAGGCAAGGGCTTCGGTGGTTTGCTGGAGCCGTACCTGGGCATTGGCAAGGTTGTACCAGGCTTCGTGGCTGTCGGGCTTAAGGCTGACGGCTTGGCTGTAGGCTTCCAGCGCATCTTCGTACTGGCTGAGCTTGGAAAGGACAATGCCGCGATGTAGCCAAAGGTTGGCGTTGCCGGGGGCAATGACCAACGCTTGACCATAGGAGGTCATGGCATCATCGTATTTACCGAGACGACCTAGCACCAAACCACGGTTGTACCAGCCTTCGTAGTCGTTGGGTTTGATATTGACGGCGCGATCATAGGCTGCGATCGCCGCCTCATACCGCTGCAACGCCTCCAGCACAACGCCCTTTCCTAGCCATGCTTCGTAGCAACTTTCATCCCGCTCCAGCGCCTTTTCATACTGCTGCAAAGCCGCATCGTACTGCCCGGCGCGAACCATGCTCTCCCCCTGCTGAACGTAGGTGGCGGGGGTGAAACCAAACTGGATGCCCGCGGGCTGCTCCTGATTGGGGAAGGTCAATATTGACTTGGGGGCGCTGACGGTGGGCTGTAGTTCTTGAATTAGCGCCTTGAGTTCTCCACGAATTTGCGGTTGCAGTTCTTCTAGCAACGTGGCGGGAGTGTTTTGAATAAATTCTTCCAGTAGCTCCGCCTTGTTGGTCTCTGCCTGCCCCGCCAGAATTTGCATATCCGACATAAATTCGTTCTCTAGCTCGGCAATGCGCTGGGCGATCGCCACCTTGTCCTCATCAAGGGCGCTATTGAATTCATCGGCATACTGCTGAGCAGACTTCCGCCGGCGATTGATTTCATTTTTGAAAACCGCTAGCTCCTGCTCGGCGCTGCTGCGGACATTTTCCACCTCGTCCTGGAGCTGATAAATCAACTCCTGCGCCTCGCCGCGCACCTGCTTCACCCGCTCCTCCAATCCATCGATGGAACGGTTGGCCCGGTGCTGCGCTCGATGTACTTGCTTATCCAAGTCCTGTAGGTCCGTTAGGCGATCGCGCACGGATTTCACCAAATGCTGGATCACCCGTCGCCGCATTGCCCACAGCGTGCCGGTTGCCACCAACGGACAAAGCCCAGCAACAATCATTAGCCAGCTTAGGGTTTGGCTAATGCCGCCCACGGTCTCCTCCGGCGAGGCGCTATTTTCGTCAGCAGCGGCAGGATCCGAGGGGGAATTGAGGGCTATATGTTGCGGGGCGTCGGTATCGGCGATCGCCTCCGGTTGGGCTAGACCATCGAGAGCGTCCTCCAAAACCGGGGAGGTTTCGGCAACAATATTGGGAGCGGGGGCAACCCTGTCGAGGGGAACCGGCGGCTGGGCGCGGGCGGCATCAGTTGTGCCAACAACACTAGCGGCGAGGGCAGAGCCCATTAGGGGCAACAAAAACAAGGCGGGGGAGCGGTCAGAACTCATAAGCAATCACACCAAGCGCGACTTACCTCCCCTTTTCGGCGATCGCGATGGCAATCCGGGAACTCAGCGGCGGCGGGTGCCTGTGAGCAAACCGTCACTAAGCTGTCACTGAATTAAAGCCCGTGCTCCGCATCCGTTACGCCGTCTGCAACGCCGCCTGTAAATATTCGGCAGAGATGTCCACAATACGCTGGGAGGCTCTGCCGTCGCCAAAGGGATTTGCCGCCTGAGCCATCTGATCGTAGGCAGCGCGATCGCTCAGCAGAGTAGACGCTTTGGGAATCACCACATCGGGGTCGGTGCCCACCAGTTCAGCAGTGCCTGCGGCGATCGCCTCCGGTCGCTCAGTGGTATCCCGCAACACCAGCACCGGCTTACCCAAACTCGGCGCTTCCTCCTGCAAACCACCGGAATCCGTCAGCAGCAAATAACACCGCTGCATCGCCCCAATTAGCGCGCCATAGTCCAGCGGCTCCGTCAAAAATACGCGGGGATGTTGCCCCAAAGCCTCCGTCAGCGGACCGCGCACCGTGGGATTTCGGTGTAGCGGCAGCAGTAGCGCCGTATCGTCAAACCGATCCAGCAGCGTCAAAAACGACTTGGCAATATCCCCCAACGGCTCGCCCCAATTTTCTCGCCGATGCACCGTGGCGAGCAACACGCGATGGGCATCCCAAGCCAGCGACTTGCCAGCGTTGACCGTATTGGAAATGGGATTTACAGGACAATCGGGCTGCTTATCTGCCACCGTCAGCAGTGCATCAATCACCGTATTGCCCGTGTGGTGGACCTTGCCAATTACGTCGGATTTTTCCAGATTCTCAACTGCTAGGGGTGTTGGCGCGAAATGAAGCTGGGCAATTTGCGAAATTAGCCGCCGATTCGCTTCTTCGGGAAAAGGACTGTACAAGTTATCAGTGCGCAATCCCGCTTCCACATGCCCCACCGGAATTTGCCGATAAAACGCCGCCAGCCCCGCCGCAAAAGCCGTCGTCGTATCTCCCTGCACAATCACAAGCCGGGGCTGGCTCTCCTCAAAACACTGCTCCAATCCCTGGAGGCTGCCGCAGGTAATATCCGTCAGAGTTTGCCCCGGTTTCATGATGTTGAGATTGCGATCGCCCTGAAGCTCAAACAGCTCCATCACCTGCGCCACCATTTCCCGGTGCTGCCCCGTCAAAATCACTTGGGTATCAAACCGGCGATCGCCCCGAAACGCCAGAATCACCGGAGCCAGCTTAATCGCCTCCGGTCGCGTCCCCAGAACGATACAGACTTTAAATAGAGATTCGCCGGACGGAGATGACCCGCC
>JBCCTE010000202.1:0-6055 GCA_039198915.1 Cyanobacteria bacterium P01_D01_bin.73
CGCCCCTTTTCGATTTTCCAGACATCTCCAATCTTTCTAACCTCTCTGACCAGCCCACCACCGCGCCAGCCCCCAACCTCGAACAAAATCTGTCATCAGCTCCCCTAGATTTTCCGTCTGGCAGCGGCACAACGGGCAACACCGTGTCCAACAGCACCGCCATTATTCCAACAAAATCGTCAGAAACCGTCCTGTTGGGGCTGGGGCTGGGGCTACTCTCCACCGTCACCCTCGCCCTGTTTAACGGCACCCTAAAGCTAATGTTCCAGGGTGTGGACTCGGTTTGGTGGTCCCGGATTCCCTTCGCCGCCGTCTTGCCTCCAACCGGCGGAAACGTTTTGCTGGTGTTGGCCCTGCGAACCCTGGTGGTGCTGCTGTTATTTCCCCTGGTCGCCAACCTGATTTATCCACAGCTAGGGTCCGACCTACAGCTGGCAATCCAGGGGAAACACCCCTCCTCCGGCAAAGCTGAGCCGCCCTTAACTTGGTGGCTGCCGGTCATAATCAGCGGCGTCTGGCTATTTCTTGCCCAGTTGTTTGGGTATCTGGCGATCGCTCACCTTCCCCTCGGCATCGCGATCGCCCTATTTTTCGTATACCCCGTCGTGCGCCTATTTACCGGCTGGCTATCGGGGCGCGATCGCAGCAGCCCAATCCGCTGGCTAGTGGGAGCCGTGATGATCGCCGGGCTAATTATGGTCGCCCCCGACGTCCCCAGCACCGGCGGCACCTGGAGCGGCAACTTGCTTAATCCCAACCTCGACCCCACCCTCACCGGATTAATGAGCGGACTCGGGGCGGGCTTTGCCTTTGCCGGCTACTTGATTTCATCGGAACGCAGCCTCAAACGCCTTCATCCGGTACCCTTCACCCTGTTCTCCTTCTCCATCATTTTCGTCCTAAGCTGCCTGGGGTTAATCATCCAGCCGGGAGATTGGGCCGCCGTCCAGCTTGCCCCCAACTTCCTATCGGGGCTGCTGACGGGAGCCGCCATCTTGGGCTTAACCACCATCGTCAGCTATGGAATCAACAATACCGCCGTGGACAAAATCGGACCCTCCCTGGTCGCCGTCACCGGAGCCTTTGCCCCGTTAGTCAACGCCCTGTTTGGATTGATTTTGCTGGGGGAAACGTTGGATATTCGCTCCAACCTCGGCATTGCCCTGGTCACCGTGGGAGCGATCGCCCTTAGCCTCAGCCGATACCGCGATCGCCACACCCAATAGCGCCCGAAAAATTCAAATCACTATCATGGGAGAAGGGCGCAACGTTGTCAGTTGCCCGCCTTAGTTACCCGCCCTTTGTGCTGTCTGCACACCGCACGAAAGCACAAAAAACAAGGTCCAAAGGTCCAATAGATAAGGTTTAACCATGCCGCGCTATCCCGGAATCACCAGCGACGCCTTTCGCCACCCCCTTGATCGCGAAGCGGAACAAGCCCTACGTAGCATCCCCGGATTCGACCTCATTGCCCGGAAGTTCATGGAGGTCACCGTTGACCGCCCCCAGCTCATCTACAATATGGGCAGCAATATTCAGGTGGGGCCGCGCCAATACGCGTCGATTTACCAAATCTATCGGGAATGCCTACAAAGCTTGGACATTTACCCAGAGCCCGCCCTTTTTGTCACCCAAACCCCCGCTGTCAACGCCTACACCGTTGGACAGGAACAGCCCTCAGTCGTGGTGACCAGCGGCGCTCTAGACATGCTGGGCGACAAAGAACTGCGTGTTGTTATTGCTCACGAGCTGGGACACTTTAAATGTGGTCACACTACGCTGAGTCAAATGGCGATTTGGGCTGCCCAAGCGGCATCTTTGGTGGGGCAGCTCACCTTTGGAATCAGCAATATTTTGACCAGTATGGCGCTGTTATCTGCGTTTTACGAATGGAGGCGTAAGGCTGAACTGTCGTGCGATCGCGCCGCCCTGCTGGTGACCGACGACTTGGACGCAGTGATGATGACCTTAGTTCTGCTCGCGGGGGGAAGCGATCGCTACGCCCAGGAAATTAGCCTCGATGAATTTAAGAAACAGGCGAGAGAGTACCGGGCGCTGGATGACGACGGGCTCAATCAAATCTATAAATTCTTGCTCTATAACAACCTGTCCCAGGGGATTTTCACCAGTCACCCTTTCCCCGTAGAGCGAGTTAGCTTTATCGAAGAATGGGCAAACTCAGACGACTATCGACGCATCCGAAACGGTGACTACGCCCAAGATCCGGCAGAAGGCTCCGTTGATGTTTCGCCTAACGGCAATGGTTCTGCCGAAGCCGATCGCCTGCGACAGCAAATCGAAGACCTACAGCAACAGATCAACCGGATACGTAACGAGTAACAACCAACGACGTTTAAAATCTTTGCCCCACTTGCCCCCTAATCCATAAGCGGTCGCCTTGTGTCGCACAGCAAAAAGCCTTCCTAGGAAAATACCAGGGAAGGCTTTTTGATTCTCGGCGTCGCCATGTGGTGTGCGACAGCCAGTCTACGGAGCCAGAAGCGCGGTCATCACGGACACCATTCTAACCACATTCTCAGAATAGGAAACCCTAAAACGGAGTTGTCAGCATATCCGGAGCAAAGCGATTCACTTCAATTAGTGCACCTGCAATGATCGTCGCAGTCAGTGCGGCTAGAACCGGCGCTGTGGAAAGGTAGCGTTGGAGGTCTTTCATGGTTACATCCCAGATTTACATTACCTTGGCTGCTGGAGTCGAAAATCTAACCAGCAAAATCGAATGCCATATGCGCCAAACCTAGAAGCTTGGCGTATATGGTCTACCTTGGCGACACGGTAACTTCGTGCTCACCAGCGGCCATACGACCGTTTACGGTCTGGCGGAAGGCAAGAACCGGCCAAGCAAGGGCAGATAGAGCGCAGCGGAAGGCTAGAGGCAGGTTGATAACGATTTCCAGTTCCTCGACGTTCTTTTCGCTCTTGATTTTTTGAAGGTAAGAACGACCTGACCAGCCGATAAACCCGGCGGTGTACAGGAACATCAGTCCGGGAAATACAAATTCAGACAGGTGCTTCAGGTTGCCGTCCACAATCAGGTGGGGCAAGCCTTCTTCGCCGCACATCAGCGTGGAATAGCGCTCGAAGCGGGCGATGTCCTTGGGGGTGCTAGCTGCTTGAGCCCGCTGCATGAAGGCAGGGTTCTCACCGCAGGTTTGCAAATTGTTGTAGTAGTCAGCCTTTGCTGCGGGCATAACGCCCATCCAGAGCAGGGCTGCGAGGGCAATAGTAAACAGGTGTCGCATAAATTGTTTCCTTATTGCTATGAAACAATATTAAGGTGTTACGGATGGTATTTCACGGGCGATTTTACTGCGATCGCCTTGAGTGAACCAGGCCTCTGGGCGGATAGTTCCGGACATCTAAAAATTGCCCTGCCGCCTTGGAGACTATTTGATCCTAAAAGGATAAAGGTTCTTTGACAATCAATGCGACGCTGTTAAGCAGCAAAATCGCGACAAACGTATCTTTACAAATTATCAGGCAAGCTCCCGAGCCATGACGATCGCTTTAGCAATTGAAACAAGCTGTGATGAGACCGCTGTAGCAATTGTGAATAAGCGTAATGTCCTGAGCAGCGTGGTGGCTTCCCAAATGGAGATCCACGCAGAGTACGGCGGCGTGGTGCCAGAGGTGGCGTCGCGGCATCATGTGGAGGCGATTAATCCGGCGATCACCCAGGCGCTGACGGAGGCTGGGGCAGGCTGGGATGATATCGACGTGGTGGCGGCAACCTGCGCGCCAGGTTTGATGGGAGCTCTGCTGACGGGGCTGACGGCGGCGAAAACCCTGGCGATGATCCATGGCAAACCCTTTTTAGGGATGCACCATTTAGAAGGGCACATTTACGCGTCCTACCTGACGGATCCGCAGCTACAGCCGCCCTTTGTGTGCCTGTTGGTGTCGGGGGGGCACACCAGTTTGATTGCGGTGCGCGGATGTGGAGATTACGAGCTGGTGGGACAGACGCGGGATGATGCGGCGGGGGAGGCCTTTGATAAGGTGGCGCGGCTCCTGGAGTTGGGCTATCCCGGCGGTCCGGTGATTGATCGGCTGGCGGCGACGGGGAATCCTAGGGCGTTTCGACTGCCGGAGGGGCGGGTGTCGGTGCCGGGTGGTGGGTTTCATCCCTACGACACCAGCTTTAGCGGCTTGAAAACGGCGGTGCGCTATTTGATCGAACGGCTTCAAAAAGAGCGGCAGCAAGACCAGCCCGATCGCCCGCTACCGGTGGCGGATATTGCGGCAAGTTTTCAGGCTGCCGTGGTGAAGGCGCTGGTGAAACGGGCGATCGCGGCATCCCAAAACCTAGATATTCCCACGGTGGTGGTGGGCGGCGGCGTCGCAGCAAATAGCGGACTGCGATCGGGATTGACCGCAGCGGCGGAACCCTTGGGCATCAAGGTCATCTTTCCACCCCTAAAATTTTGCACGGACAATGCGGCGATGATTGCCTGCGCTGCATCTGAACACTTCGCGGCAGGTCGGCGATCGCCCCTAACCCTCAAAGCCAACTCCCGCATGGCTGTCACCCAGGTGATGGATCTTTACCAGAGTTAGGTTTTTTTCTGCATTAGCTTGCCCGCATTAGCTTGCGCAGTTCCTTTTAGGTGGTCGGTGGGCTGGGCAGGAAAACGGCGCGATCGCCACCCTGTTCCCGTGCCTGATCCAGCGCCTTGTCTGCCATCGCCAGCAACGAAAATGACGACCCCTCAAGGTCGGGAATTCGCGTTGTTACCCCAGCGCATACATTAACGCTGCAAACCGAGTGAAACTCAGTCTTACCGTCCCCTGCCGGCAAGTTACAGGGAGCCCCGTGGGGATTACAGGGAATATTAAGCGTGCGCACCGCCTGAACCAGTCGCTCCGCCACGTGCATCGCCCCTTTGTGGTTTGTGCCGGGCAAAATCACCGAGAACGTATCGTCATTGGTTCGAGCCAGGAAATCCGCAGGGCGATGCAGCCCCCGCTGTAGCGTATCCGCCACCGCCCTTAGGTATTCATCGCTGGCAGTAGCCCCGTAGAGGGTGGAAAACTGGGCAAAATCGTCCAGGCTAATGGTGATAATACTCAGGGTTTCATAGTCTCGCGCCAGGCGCTGCCACTCATGCCGTAGCCGCTGCTCTAGGCCAGATCGATTGGGCAAATGGGTTAGCTGGTCATTGCCGCTCAGGTTCTGCACTTCTTCCTGGGTGCGGGCCAGAATTGCGTTGGTTTCCACCAGTCGGTTAATTAATTGCCGTTCGCGGCCGTACTGCTGACGCATGTCGCTGGTGGACTGGTACAGATGAATCAGGCGATCGACCCGCTGCACCAACAGGTCCGCTTCCATGGGGTGGGGCAAATATTCTGCGATGCCGGAGCTGAGGATTGGGTTCAGCAAGTACGGAGATGACCGGAAGGGTGCCACCACAATTACGGGAGGACCGGAATCGCCTAGGCGAGGGACCAGGGTTTGACAGGTTTCTAACAGGTCTGGCGTGAGGATGCTGGCAATCAGAACCAGGGCGCTAGGAAGCTTTTTGGCGCAATGGCTTAGGCACTTTTGTTGCTGGGTGACCCAGTCGATTTCGTAGCCCCAGCGTTTAAATTGCTTGACGATTTGGGCGCCGTTTTCCGATGGCGCTAGCCCAGGGTTAGGTACCCAGTTCTCTCCAGACGATTGTTGCGATCGAAAGGGTAGCGAGTAGATTAAAACCCGAGCATTCTTGAGGGATGGCAAAAAAGCCCTGGGCTCCAAGCTTTCCTCAAGTGCCGCAGTCTTCTGCGCTGCGCTAGGGGCAAAGGCCGCTGGAACTCCTCCACCTTGAGTTTCCTGATTCAAAGGACCTGGCGCGCCACCTGCTTCTGTCTGTATTGTCTGGGCTGCTGCGGTTCCGCCGGAGATCGTGGAGTTGGATGGCGCGGAAACGGGGGATTTTTTAGGAAAGTTGGGCATAGGGGGAGAGAGGGAAGTAGCGATATCTCCGGCTTGACCCACGACCAGGAAACGTTAAACGCTGCCTCTGCCACGTGGCTCAACTCTGTCAAAGTTCTC
>JBCCTE010000203.1:0-6020 GCA_039198915.1 Cyanobacteria bacterium P01_D01_bin.73
GAGGATGACTGTCAGCCGGATTTGTTGATTTATATGGGGGAGGGGTTGCGGTTGCCGACGCCGGGGAATGAGGTGATTGATTTGGATGAGTTTGACCCGCCGAGTTTAGTGATTGAGGGGGCGGCGACGAGTGTTGGGGAGGATTTGGGGCATAAGCGGATGTTGTATGAGCGTCTGGGGGTGCGGGAGTATTGGGTGGTGGTGACGAAGAAGTGGCTGTTGGCGGCGTTTGCCATGACCGATGGACGTAGTGGGGAGATTAAGGAGTCGGTGGTGTTGCCGGGGTTGGATTTGGCGATCGTTGAGGAGGCGCTGCGGCGGACGGATGATAATGATGATGCCGCTACGACCCGTTGGTTAATTGAGAAGTTCAGTGGTTGAAAACTAGAGTGATCGCCTGGACCAGCCACGAGGCAGCTGATTCACAAGAGTTACAATTTTGAGTGATGTTGCTTTGTTTTGTGGGCTATGGCGTGGACCAGCAAGGATAAGAAGAAGCTGCGGTTGGCGCTGTTGGATGCCTATCGAGGGTACGCGCCCCTAAAGATTTTTGTGGCGGATGAGTTGGGGATTCGGTTGGAGACGATCGCCAGTGAAAGCGCCGGGTTAGATACGGTGGCATTCAATTTAATTGACTGGGCGGAGTCGAAGGGGAAGTTAGACGACTTATACGAGGCGTTTGTTGAGGAAAATTCGGGGAAGGCAATTGATGTAAGCGGTGGTAGCGATCGCCAGGAGTCGTCCGGCACGCGCACTATCAACCAAGAGCATTCGGGGAGTGGGGATAACGTCGGCGGCAGTAAGACGGTTATCAATAACTATTACGGCAGCGGCGATCGCTGAGAGAAAAGCCCCTATCGACCAGGTATTCCGTTTCCTAATGTGGCGCTGCCGGAGCATTTTGTGCCGCGCCCGGAGTTTACGGATCAGATTCGCGATCGCCTCCTATCAGACGAGGTAAGTCGGCGGGGGACGTTGGCGATTAGTTCTATCCATGGGCTTGGGGGCGTTGGCAAGTCGGTGTTGGCGGCGGCGTTGACCTATACCGATGAAGTTCGCGATCGCTTTCCCGATGGAATTTTATGGGCAACGTTGGGGCAACAGCCGGATTTATTGCCGCTGTTGGGGCAGTGGATTTATACCTTGGGCGATCGCGATTATTCGCCGACCACTGTTGATGCGGCTTCGTCCTATCTGCGATCGCTCCTTGCCGACAAGACCATGCTGTTGGTGGTTGATGATTTGTGGGATGCGTCCCATTTTCAATATTTCAAGCTGGCGGGGAAGGGCTGTCGGGTTTTGGTGACTACGCGGGAGGTGCGGTTACCGGAGGCGGCGAAGTTTGAGCTGGATGTGATGTCCTTGGACCAGGCGATCGCTCTGGTGGAAAAGCGGTTGGGGGCGATCGCGGCGACGGACCGGGAGGATTTTGAGGCGTTGGTGGCGGCGGTGGGATTTTTGCCGTTGGCGATCGAGTTGGCGGCGGCGCAGGTGGGCGATGGTTTGAGCTGGGGAGAAGTATTGGCGGATTTTCGAGGTGAGTTTGACGCCTTAGATCGAGAGACAGATGAGGTTACCAGTGAATCAGTCAAAAGAAAGTTAAGCTTGCGGGCTTGTTTCCAGCTCAGTTTGCGGCGTTTGTCTCCCGATGCTTTGGCAAGGTTTGCTTGGTTGGGGATGACGCCAGAAGATGCGGCGGTGCCGGTAGCGATGGTGACGCGGTTGTGGCAGGTGAGTGATGGGGAAGCGCGGAAGATATTGCAGGGTTTTCGTGATCGCAGTTTAATTCTGTCTGGTGCAAACGGTGGATTTCGGATGCACGACCTGCTGCACGATTTAGCTCAGCAATTATTGGTCGGTGATTCTCAGGAGTCATTACCGGGGTTGGGGTTAACGGTGGCGATCGCCCATGGAACTCTACTGGAACGATATTTACCAGAATCGGGTTGTTGGGCAGATTTAGCGGATGACGGCTATATCTATGGGCGCTTGACTTGGCATATGGAGCGGGCGGGTCAGGTGCGGGAAATTCACCAGTTGATTCGCCAGGCGCGGGGGGATGGTCGAAACGCTTGGTATGAGGCGTGCGAGGACATTGGTCAGTTGCCGATTTTTGTGGCAGATGTGGCGCGGGCATGGCGATTGGCGGAGGAAACCTACGGAATTATTCCCACTGAGCCGGAGGGATGGGAATGGCAAATGTGGTGCGCCTTTGTAACGGTGTCGCTGAATAGTTTGGTGGGGAATGTGCCGCCAGAGTTGATCGCGGCGTTGGTGGAGAAAGGGGTTTGGAGTGAGGTGCGGGGATTAGCTTATGCCATGCAGAAAAGAAAGGAAAAGGATCGGGATGAGGCGATCGCCGCTTTAGTTCCTCATCTATCTAGCCACGAACTGGTGAACGAAGCCCTCGATGCTGTTTGGAATATGGTGTCTGGGGGCGATCACATCTTAAAAGCCGTAGTGATTTATCAGTGGGAGCTTCTAGAGAATTCTGAGTTCTTGGACGATCCTATGGCGATCGCCGATGAAATCGAATACGGATGGTTTCGCAGTCAAGCCCTATCGCGCTGGGCGATCTCGCTGCCCCAGGAGCGACTGCCAGAGTCCCTTGAAATTGTGCGAGACATTCCAGATGGGCACTGGCAAGCACAAGCCTTGTCGTACTTAGGCTATCGGCTGCCAGAGGAGTTGTTGCCTGAGGCTTTGGCGATCGCCCGCAATACAGATGAGGTCTGGAGAGCAGAAGCGCTGCTAAGTTTAGTCGATAGATTGCCAGAAATAACCCCAGAGGCGCTTCAAGCTGCCTGCAATATTGCCCATGAGGAATATCGAGAGAAAGCGTTATCCCAGTTAGCCGACAAGCTTCCCCCAGATCTTTTCCCACAAGCACTGCAAGCGGCACGCGATATCACAGACGACCGTTCCCGTGCTAAGGCGCTATCAAACTTGGCTGACCACCTGCCAGGTGAATTGTTGCCAGAGGCCCTCCAAGCCGCACGGGATATTCCAAACGACATTTGCCGCCTTGAAGCCATATCGGGTTTTGCCGGCAGATTGCCAGAATTGCAGCAAGAAGTCTTGCAATTAGTTCGTCAGGTTGCTGGAAATTTCCACAGCTTTTTACCATCGCAGCAGACTTGGGCAAGGAATCTGGCCACAGAAACATTGCCAGAAGCGCTACAAATCGCACGGGAGATTCCACAGGGTGATAGTCAAGCTTCAGTGTTGGTAGCTTTATCTAACAAACTACCTGTAGAGCTGTTACCGGAAGCGCTACAAATTACACAAGCGATTGAATGGGATTTTGCCCGAGTGAAGGCGCTGTCTGCCTTGGCGAATAAATTACCGGAAGAACTATTATCAGAAGCCATAGAAATCGCGCGGGACATTTCAAGTAACTCGGCTCGAGTTAAAGCACTCGCTAGTTTTTCTGATCGCTCACCTAAGCTGCTATCAGAAGCTCTCGAAATAGTCCCGAAAATTCTTGGTGGGCCGACTCGAACTCAAGCGCTGTCAGACTTAATCGATAAATTACCGGCAGAGCTGTTGCCCAAGGCTTTCCAAATCGCCCGCAATATTTCTGACGAATACTCTCAAGCCCTGATTTTTGTTGAACTGACGAAAGAACTGCCACAGCTACTGCCGGAAACTTTGCAGGCGATAAGCAATCTTTCATATGAAGGCGACACAGTTGAAGCGCTGTCAACCTTAACTGAAGCATGGACAGAGCTGCCGCCAGAAGTATTGGAGATTGCTCGCAACATTGAGGATGAATCGGATCGAGTTAAAGCCTTGTCAAAGTTGGCAGACAAGTTCCCAGAATTAATGGCTGAAGTTCTACAAAGTATACGAGAGATGTCAGACAGCTCGGATATTGTTTACGCAATCGAAGATGTAGCTGGCAAGTTACCAACAGAATCACTGCCACAGGCTGTACAGATTGCTCGCAATATTTCCAACGAATCGGAGCGAGCTGAAGCATTAACGCATCTGTCCCAGAAATTACAAGAGCTACTGCCAGAAATTATCCAAGTTATTAGGGATATTCCAGATGAAGATTCTCGAGCGGGTGCACTTTTAGATATCGTTCCTACTTTGCCATCCGAATTGTTGCCAGCGGTCCTCCAAATTGCACAAGGTCTTTCAAACACTGACTGGAGACTTAGGTTACTAGTGGATTTAGCTGAGAAGTTTTCTGGGGAATTGGTCACTGACGCTCTCGAAGCAGTCCGCAACATTTCAGATGACGATCATCGATGGTACCCATTACTTAGACTTGCCAAGTATCAACCAGCGCTACTGTCAGAAACTCTTCAATCTCTGCGCGGTAGTTGTCCCAAAGACCTGTTTCGACCCTCTGTATTACGCAGCTTGCCTAACCCATTAGCTACAGAATCTGCTCTCGAAATCCTCAACATAGTACGTGAAATTTCGGATGAGTTTTATCAAGCTGAGGCACTGTGGAGTTTGGTGGAGATATTACCAAAGGAAGCGCTGTCCGATGCCCTTCAAGTGGCACGCTCCATTTCATGTAACGATTCCCGTGCCAGATCACTATTAAGCCTGGCATACAGGCAATCAGAATTGCTGCCGGAGGCAATTCAAGCTTTAGGCAACGTTTCGATTTGGATGGGGAAGTTCAAAGCAGAAAATGTGCAGTGTTTGGTTGAAAAATCACCGCCAGAACTGTTGCCGGATGTGATTCGAATTACAGTTGAGATTTCAGAGGAACAGAATCGAGCGGATGCACTGGCAGACCTGGGTGAAATGTTGACGGGCAATTTACAACAGCAAGTCCGTGAAGCATCGCTGGATATTGAGGATCCTTGCCATCGAGCTAAGGCGTTGGCTGGTTTTTTGGAAAGTGATGCTTCCCTTTGGCAAGACTTGGCTGATCAAGATTTCAATCTGCTGCGTTTGCTGGCTCCGGGCGATCGCCAAGACTTCCTAGAGCACATTCCAAAACTCCATCACCATCTCCAGCGTCTGGAAGGTCAACCCGCCGTCGACGCTACCCTCCAAGCCATGCGCGACGCCTGCCAACAATGGCCCTAACCAGCCCCAGCCCCACCCGTCCCATAAACAAACACCCCTCATCCTCCACCCACCGCCGCAAGCCTTGTAACTGATCGCAGCGATCGCGATCCATCAGCTTCACCTGGAGATTGCAATGGGCGTTTTGGGCTTCTGTTCCGAAGGCTGAGACGGTCGGAAAACCGCCCTCGTTTATACTAACTGCGCCCCATTGCCACTTATAGAATGACCAGTGACAGTGAATTGCAATTCTCTTGGGCGATCGCCCCTCTAGCCATGACCTGGTTGACCTCAATTGCCAAAGCAATGGTCCGATTTTTCTCACAACTGCGCCGCAACTTGTTTTCGGGCAAGCCATTGGCCAGCCACAGCCGTTCTCAGCGCCCCCGCAAGCGTAAATCTCTGCGGGCAAGCCTCAGCCACGGACTGGCGCTGGTGTTGGGAGTTG
Organism: Cyanobacteria bacterium P01_D01_bin.73; assembly: GCA_039198915.1. GTDB lineage: Bacteria > Cyanobacteriota > Cyanobacteriia > CACIAM-69d > CACIAM-69d > CALGDE01. The sequence goes on from JBCCTE010000203.1 coordinate 5,483, forward strand.
TCCTTGGGCTAGATGGATTGCCGATGTTGCCATTGCAGGCGAGCCCGGTGGATGCAACGGAACCTGCCCCCGTCGAAATTGCCCAGGCGGTGCCAGCCCAGCGAGCTAGCGTTGCTGCCCTGTCTGCCAATAGTTTTGTGACGGCGGCGGTGAACCAGGTGGGACCGGCGGTTGTGCGAATCGACACGGAGCGCACCGTCACCCAGCGCATCAACCCAGCCTTTGATGACCCATTTTTTGAGCGCTTTTTTGGCGATGAGTTTTTCCGGTCTGCGCCGCGAGAACAGCAGCGGCGGCTAACGGGTCAGGGCTCCGGTTTTATCATCGATGCCGACGGATCGCTGCTGACCAATGCCCACGTAGTGGATAAAGCCGATCGCGTGGTGGTGACTCTGAAGGATGGGCGCGAGTTTGAAGGTACCGTTAAGGGCGCGGACCCGGTTACCGACCTAGCGCTGGTCAAGATTAATGCCAAGGGCGATCGCCTCCCGGTCGCGTCCCTCGGTGATTCTGACAATGTGCAGGTGGGTGATTGGGC
>JBCCTE010000204.1:0-6014 GCA_039198915.1 Cyanobacteria bacterium P01_D01_bin.73
GGCGGATGGTGCTTCTGGCTCTTGGTCAGGCTTCGGCTGTTCTTCAGCGGACCAAATCGCTTCGTTTTGGGTGAATTCTCCTTCCTCAGCGATCGCCGGCGTCTCCGTCCCAGCCTCGTCCTCAGCAGCATCCTCTTGTTGATCCGCATCCTTCGCCAACGCCGCCGCATCCCCCTGCACATCCAGCTTCATCACCCGAGGCGCACCCTGGCTAGGCACATCCAGCTGAATTTCCAACGAAATCGGACCCAAATCCACCTTGGTAGACACCGCCACCTGCTCCACCGGCAAATTACGCGACTGCACTTGAGAGATACTGGCTTCCAAAAGCTCAAACGCCTGGTCCAATGTCTGGCGAGGGGGCGCAGTGGGTTTGGCGGGAGCTGAATTTGAAGCGGTAGCCGATTCGATGCTGGTTTCTACCGTGGGATCCAGTCCCAGGGCATCGGCGGAAAAATTGTCGTCAGCGGGGGCAACGGTAGGCTGAATCGCCGTTTCCACCACCTGCCCAACGATTTTTTGCAACTCCGCAAAGTTCATCTTTGGCTGGGGCGGCTGCACGGGCTTTGGCGGTGGCACAGGAGATTGAGCAGGTGCAGGCTTAGGAGGATTGGCTTTGGCGATCGCCCCCCCATCTTCAGAACTTTTCACCTCAGCACTCTCAACTGGCTCCTTAACCGGCTCCTCTTTCGGTGCCCGTTTGACGGTAGTTTTCGGCGCTTTTGCCTCATCCAAATCATCCGCCGTGGGCAAAGCACCGGGAGCAGCCAAAGGCATCGTCACCCGCCAATCCGGCTCCGAATCTCCCATCGCCCAGCCTTCTACGGTGACCTGAGGCTCCACCTGACTAAGACCCAACTTATCCAGCCCACGTTTGACATAGCCCAGGATCTGTCGCTGGTCCGGTGCCAAAATGCCCAGAAACGCAATCACCAGCCCCTCCGAGCGATCGCGATTCACCTGCACGGAAACGCCATCCTTATGCAGCGGGCGCGACATCACCGCCGCGATCGCCTCAGCATTACCCTGGCGGGCTAAGCTCAAAAGTTGGGTCACATTTGCCATGGAAGAACCTAATTTGCCTCACGCAGCAGCAGGTAATACAGCCGCCCGGCGGAGCCCGTCACCCCTGCCCGCGCGCCAGCTCGATCACCCGTGCCCATAAAATAATCGGCGCGACCGGGACCAATCATGGCGCTACCCGTATCCTGGTCCAGCACAAACCGATTCACTCGATGATATTCAATCCGCCCAGAGCCGTTTACGTAAGGCAACGACGTATTGACCAAAGCCAAAGCCCCCGGCGGCATCAAATCACGGTCCGTAGCGATGGAGCGATCCGCAGTCACCGGCACATTGAGGTTGCCCTGAGCCGGAGCGCCATTGGTCTCCTGGAAGAAAATGAATCGATGATTTCGCGGCAAGTAGTTGTTCAACTCACCAGGATTCTGCTCAAACCAACGAATCATCACCGGCAAAGTCATGCCCCGGCGCGGCAGTCGACCATCCTTGGCAATTTCGCCACCAACGCTCACATAGGGATAGCCATTATTTCCGGCATAGCCCACCGACGTAATTGAGCCATCGGGCAACTGCAACCGCGCCGATCCCTGGATATGCACCAGGAACGCTTCCATGCGATCGCGCAGCCAGAAAATCTCCTGCCCTTTGATTACGCTGTCATTTCCTTCGCCGTCCTTGCCTTCCAGCTGCTCACGAGTGGGATAAGGCTTTTGCCACTGGCTTTGGTTACTCGGCGCTCGATATAGGGGATAGCGAAACTCCTCAGTGCGAACGCGGCTAGCGCGATACACCGGAACAAAATATCCGGTGAAATAAACCTCGCCCCGACCGTCGCGCCCCACGGAAGAGAACAGATCAAATTCCCGAGCAACCGCCGCCTGCAATTCCTTCGCCGACTTCGCTGCCACCACCAACTCCCGAAAGCGTCGCAAACTACGCAGCACTCTGCTGTGGGTGACACCTTCCACTGGATAGTTGCTATAGGCTTCCCTCGATTTCGGAGTGCCCATATAGCGCAGGCTGTAGTCGATGGATTTCAGCAGGTTCTGGCGATCGCCCCGAGTCCCAAACAACTGCCAATCCGTTCCCAAAGAACTCCCCGGCTTTAGCGGCGCCGGCGCAGCAAGGGGAGTCGCCACATCACGACTAAGAGGGCGACCGTCGGGGGCAACAGCATTGGGATTCGGCGGCGGATCTTCTGGTCCACCCTTTTGCAAAAACTGCGGCGCGACCGGCACAGCGGAAACTGTTGCCTGGGCAACATTACCCCGAACCCCTAACGCTATCGTCAAACCCAGCGAGCCCAACCCTAGGGCGATCGCCATCATGGACGCATTGAACGAGCCGAGCGATCGCTTTGATGTACGAACTGAATTGCGGGCTGACTTTCGAGACTGACGCTGATTGTTATCGCGCGAACTACGGGAGGCGCGATTGGAAGAACTACGCATAAACGAAACAGTGGTGGTGTGTGGGATGAGCGAACCCAGGGACCAATATCGAACGAGTATTAGCCACTACGGATCACCGAGGCGCAGTTCAGAGCAAAATAGCAACTGCTGCTATGAACTCGCCAATATCAAATCCAATTGTTTTATTGTATTTTATTGAGCAATATCCACAACTGTATCGACTTGTTCGGCGCACGGAATGGTCGAGCGCTGGAACTTCAGACTCTCAAGGTTCTGTCCAGGTTCCCCTAGCCCTACTCGTTAGAAAGAGCGGTCAATGCTGGAGTTAAACACAGGCTCAACCCGAATTGCTGCCACCTGCGACGGGCGCACCACCATATATTCCCCCTGCACGTTTTGGATGGGGACACTGATAAAGGCTGTGGAGTCAGCTTTGGGCACCAATTCGCCGCTGTACCATTTCTGAAAAGCTTGGATGCTGGAAAAACGGACTTCTTCGCGGTGACCGCCTTCTAGCATTAGGTGTACGGCAAATTCGTCGGGAGTTCTGGCCATGGGTCAAGATGCGATTCTAATAGGGGCGGTTGCAATTTAGGTGGTTTTGACAGGGGTTTGACGAGGGCTATCGGTAGTATCGACGGGCGATCACCAACCTGTCCTAGAGAATTGTTGTAATTCAATTTTTTAATTCACACCAAGGTTAACCGATCGCATCGAAATTTAGGGCAGAAAGTAAGGGCGACGGCAGCCGCAATCATGGGCGTAACAATGGGGACAGATTTTGAGGAGGGAGCGGCTCTAGGCAAGGTGCGAATTGTGCTGGTTCAGCCGGCAGGACCGCGCAATGTGGGTTCGGTGGCGCGGGTAATGGCAAATTTTGGGCTGTCAAATTTAGTACTCGTTGCTCCCCAGTGTGATCACCTGGGTCAGGAAGCGCGAACCATGGCGGTCCATGCGGCGGAGATTTTGGAACGGGCAACGGTGGTGCGATCGCTCCCGGATGCGTTGGCAGGATGTCAGCGAGTAGCGGCGACCTTGGGGCGAGAGTTTGCGGGACGGGTTCCGGTGGAGGCGATCGCCCAGGTTTCCCCGTGGCTATTGGCACAAGAATTAACTCTTGAGCAAAGGGTGGAAACTAACAGCGCACTGATTTTTGGGAGGGAAGACCACGGACTGAGCAATGATGATTTCGACTATGCTCAGCGGCTGGTGACCATTCCCACGGGGGCGGAGTACGTATCACTGAATTTGGCGCAGGCGGTGGGTGTGTGTGCCTATGAGCTGTCGCAGGCTGCCAGTGGTAATGCTCGACAGCAGCAGGCGGGGGCGATCGCTCCAGAAGCCCAGCCCGTTCCCAAAACGGCGGGGGATATTGTCCCCGATTTTGAGCAGCTAGAGGGCTTTTACGGAGACTTGGAAAAACTGTTGCTAGACGTGGGCTATCTCTATCCCCACACTGCGGGGAAGCGAATGAAAACCTTCCGCAATTTGCTTCACCGATCGCACCCTACCGCTCGCGAGGTTGCCATGCTGCGGGGCATTCTGCGGCAAATGCGTTGGGCGGTTGAAAATTCTGAAAATGCCCCGCAGCCCTAGCCCAAATGCACCACCAGCCAACGAAATTCAGGGAAATACTCCACAAGAAAACGTCGGGACGCTCAACACTTACCTGCGTAGGACTACCCGCACCCTAATACAATGTAGTTTGCGAATTTACTGGAGAGGCTTTGGCAATGGTGTGGCGAGGAGTTGGTACATGGTTATCTCGTGTGGGAGCGATCGCCTTTTCCATGGTTCTGATGTTGGGAACAGTGGCGATGATTTGGGGAAGCAATCCGGCGATCGCCCAGGCGGATGATTTCACCAAAGCCAATCTACTAAATCAAGACTTTTCGGGACAGGACCTGCGAGATAGCGAATTTACCAAATCAAGCCTGCGCCAAAGCGATCTCAGTGATACCGACCTGCGTGGAGTCAGCTTCTTCGCCGCCAACCTGGAAAGCGTGGACCTAACCAACGCCGACTTGCGCTTTGCCACACTGGACTCGGCGCGATTTGTCAAAGCCAACCTAACCAACGCCAATCTGGAAGGGGCCTTTGCCAACAGCGCCCAATTCGAAGGTGCAATCATTGACGGCGCAGATTTTACTGACGTTCTGTTGCGCAGTGATGCGGTAAAAGTATTGTGCAAAACCGCTAAGGGCGTCAATTCCACCACCGGCCGTGCAACCCGCGACACCCTTTACTGCCCATAGTTCAAGCTAAGTTCGGGCTAAGCTCAAATCAAATTCAGCCAATGTATTTAAAGTCTCAAAGTCGACCATCCTAGGGCAAGATCTAGATAAATCAAGGGTGACAGTTCTATTTCTGTCCACCTTCTTCGGTGTATCACAACACGTTTTTCTGAAATGCCATCAGAATTAAGGTAGAGGCGGTTTAAGGCATACTCCAATAATGCTCAGTTGATGCGCGTCAAGATTGTTCGTCCTTGGCGCGCATTGTTATGGCAACAAGTCACGAATAAGTTCGTGTGGCTGAAGGGTGTGTCGCGAGCTGTCTGCGTCGGTGTTGCACTCAAGTTTGAGGATATGGCTTTGAAAGCTTGGCGATTTTACGGGTTGATGACGATCGCGATCGGAATTCCGCTATCCCTAATTTACGGACTCAGGCTCGATATGATGCCTTGGGTCACCAGCGTTTTAATCGGCTACCTTGCCCTGGAATTGCTATCCCTGTCGCTACTGCTGCTGTCGGTGGGCACCTCTCGATATCGCCACCCAGCCGTTAGCCACAATCCCCCTCCCCAGCCCGATCATCACTCTAAGGATCAACCTACGGTCGCCGTCATAATTGCGGCATACAACGAAGAAGCAATGCTGCCGGAAACGGTGGATGGGGTGCTGGCGCAGTCGGTGCAGCCCGACCGTATTTTAGTGGTGGACGATGGGTCAAGCGACGGCAGCCTGGAGGTTTTGGCGGAGCGCTACGGAGTGGTTTATCGCGACGGGATTGGGCGATCGCCGAACTATCCCAGCCTGCAAGTCCTGGCGAAACACCACAGCGGTAAAGCAGAATCCTTGAATGCTGGGGTGCGCCTGCTCCAGGATGACGTCGTGGTTACGGTGGACGCCGACACCCAAATGAAAGCCGGGTCGATCGCCGCCGTCAAAACCTACTTTGCAAACGATCCAGAACTCAAGGTCATCGGTCCTTTGATGGAGCCGGTTTGTGAACCCGGTCCCCTCGCCAAGGCGATGCAAACCCTACAGCGCTATGAATACCTACGCAGTTTTACCACCCAAGCCGCCTGGAGCCGTATCGACGGCACACTCACGGTTTCAGGAGCCTGCGCCGCCTATCGACGAGACATTTTAATGGCGGTGGGGGCGTTCGATCCCACGAGCTGGGTAGAAGATTACGAAGTCATGGTGCGGATTTATCGCTACTGTCGCGCCAAACATTTGCGCCCCAAAGTTCTCATTTCACCTTACTTAACGGCGACCACCGATGCCCCCAACAGCGTCCGCAGCTTTATCCATCAGCGTCGACGCTGGATCGGCGGATTTTTACAAACCCTAC
>JBCCTE010000205.1:0-6003 GCA_039198915.1 Cyanobacteria bacterium P01_D01_bin.73
CCCGAAGGTGCTGGTGATGACAAGCAGTAGGTCATCAGCACTGAGACTGGCTGGATTTAGATCATTTAGCGGCTGATAGCTGATTTCAGGCGATCGCCCCTCCAGCCGAGCAAATAACCGCTCACACAGCCGCGCTGCATTCCCCGACTCTGAACCAAAGGCAAGTATCGTGCGTGCAAACATGCGGTCTCCCCGATTATGTTCCTGATCGACTACTCTCCTTCGCCGTAATACTCATCGAATTTCTCTTTGGAGAATTCAAGACTTTCGAAATCTGCCATCAAGTCGTTAATTACACGGCGGATGCTGATGTATTCAACGATTTCACCTGCCTCGTTCTTAATGGGCTGCACCGTTGTATCGACCACATAAAGAACACCGCCTTTGCCCACATTGGGAAATACCCCTGTCCAAACTTCGCCGGCTTGAATGGTGTCCCACATCTCTTTGTAAACTTCCTTGGGCACGTCCTTGTGGCGAACAACGCTGTGGGGCTGACCAATGACCTCTTCACGGGTATAGCCAGTTAGTTCGCAAAGCAGGTCATTGACGTAGGTGATGTTGCCCTGCAAATCGGTCTTGGAGATAACCAACACTTTTTCTAGTGAGGTTAAAACCTGCTGTGCAATTACGGCTGGGTCAGTGGTTGTTGTCATAGCGATCGCCCCTAAGTTTTGATGAGATTGTGGATGAAAAGCAAGATGCCTTTGGGAACTAGCGGTTGGTTTAAAAATTCCAGATGGAGTGGTTTATGCCGCTGTTTTAGCTCAGATGAAATGTGCAATGTGTAGCATTTGTAGCTGGAAATTTCCTCAGTCCCTGCCGCCAACTTGTCCTAGGGGCAAGGATTCGTGGTCCAAACGTCGGGATTGCGACCTCTCCCACACTGCTGTTGTGTTCCCACCCAGACCAGTTGCCAGCCTAGTTCAGCGTCTTGCGTAAAATCCATACGCACTCGCACTGCGGAAACCGAATCATCCGCCAGCCCGATCGCCGTCACCGTTGCGATCGCCCCTCCTTCTCGGTCGTATTCAATTTCGATGGACTCCGATTGACGACCTTCCCTTTCCCCAGTAAAAGCGCCAAAGACGGCGATCGCGATGGAATACAGGCTGTCATTGTTTAAGTGCGCCGGAATCTCGGGGCTAAAAAAGCGCTGTTCAAACTCTTCTGGAGCAACTTCCCGGTAGGTCGAGCGCTCTGGTTCAGCGTGGGCGATCGTCGAAAAAGTCAGCCCAACACTAGCGGTGGCGATTCCGAGAACAACAGTACGCAATAGCGTTTCAGAAAGCGTCTTTAAACCTGCATCAAAACCCATAGTTAAACTCTCCGAGTTTTTATCTCCGAACGGTGGCATGGAATAATGAGACCCACTGTCATTAGTGGTGACAGTACAGACCTACGCCAACGTCTGATTGGCACACTGCATTCAGAATCTGTGATGCCATGACAACTGCCCAGCAACCGCAAAACTGGATTGATTCGTTGCAGCCTGGCACCCCCAGTGACACTCGCCTTTTCCACGCAGACAGCTCAGACCGAATCAGGATATGTCCCAGTCATTTGGGGCAAGGGTACTATCAATATATTCCGCTGCAAGATGATGTCACCCTGGTGATTTTGGACTACACCTTGGAGCAAGATGTGGCAGTGGATGCCACAGGCCCTGGGGATAGTCTGGAATTTACCTTTCACCTCCATAGCCGTACGCCTGATCAGACTTTTCTCTGCCCAGATTTTGGCTGGCCTTCCTTCACGGTAATTCCTGCGGGACAGCGCTTTTTTAAAGTAGAGCTATTCTTTAAGCGTCCTGGTTTAACGGAGCATTACCAGAACTTTTTAGAACGGCTTGCTCCCCCCACCTACGACGTTTTCGCTAACAACATCAAAGCCGTTTTTCGAGCATTTGCCCGTCATCGCGACGTTAGCTCCACGGCAGAAATGGCCAAAATGATTGATGGTTTGCATGACACCTACGATTTTCAGCCTTTTATTTCATCTGCCCACAAGTCAACTGACGCAATTCTGAACGATGGCATTGTCCTTGCCCATGCCACTAGCAGCCCTTTAACAGAATCTATGCGGTTGGCAATTGAGAATATTCTCAATTGCCCCTACCAAGGCAGAACCCGACGGAACTACTTACAGCGCCAGGCGTTTCAGTTGATGAAACTGCGTCTTGGGGCGATGGAGCTGCAATATAACCGGAGCGTGGATGCGGTGTATGTGCACCATGCGAGCGCGATTTTGAGGCAGGAGTTTGTGAATCCTCCGGGCGTTGAGGCTTTGGCTCGATCGGTGGGAACGAACCGCTTCACTCTAAATAAGGGGTTTCATCAGGTGTATGGCATGACGCCGTTTAGTTATCTTCGAGAGTGTCGGCTTTACAACGCATACCAGTTGTTGCTGCGATCAGATTTATCAATTTCTCAGATATCGGAGGCGGTGGGATACAGTTGCCGCAGTAAATTTGCGATCGCCTTCCGCCAGAAGTATGGCGTCAATCCAAAAACATTTCAAATGCAGTCGTGGGCTTGGGCTGGTTAGTGCTGCTTAGCTTGCAGGAATTTTTATGTGATTCGGACTGAGGGATTTGGACTGGGTGATTGCTGGGGCGATCGCCTCCTCTGCTGCACGTTGAACTGCCCACAAAATTTTCCAAAATCCTTCAACGAATTTAGACGTTATTTCACGCCGCTGCGTTTGGGCACCAAATTGCATACGTTTGGGCATCAAATTCATTGCTGGGCAATTGTCCGTTCCCGTATGTTCTCGAAAACAAATCGCTGTCCGCTTCGATAACGCTGACGGCGAGGTAGTGCATACCGTTGTTTTCCATCCCTGGACCGTGTGAGGAACGATTATGAAACCGACTCTGTCAAAGCTCAGCTTGCTAGCGCTACTAAGTCTCAGCAGCACGCTATTGGAAACGGATATTGCCCAGGCACAGTCTGTTGAAGCGACACCCTCCCCAGCGGTTACCCAGCTATCCCAGGCTGATGCTGTTGTAACGGTAACGGGATGGGCAATTGAAGAAACGGAGGCTGGGCTACAGATTATTTTCGAAACCGAATCGGGCACCTTAGCAGAGCCGGACAGCTCCAGAGTTTTGGGCAATGCGCTAATTTTAGAAGTTCCCAGTGCGATGCTGGCAGACGGTGCACTAGAAGAGTTCCAGCCGGTGGATGGGGGTGCGTTGATTCAAGCCTCGCAGCTACCGGGCGATCGCCTCCAGATTTCCATCACCGGTCAAGACGCACCCCCCACTGTGGAGGTGAGCGTCACCGGTGCAGGGCTGACCCTTGCAGTGATTCCAGAAACGGCAATACTGGCTGATGCAAATAACGATGCCATCCAAATTGGCGTTACCGGCCAAGAAGAGGGCTACTTTGCGCCTCGATCCAGCGTGGGCACTCGTACCGATGCAGAGCTACGGGACGTGCCCCAATCAATCCAAGTAATCCCCCAAGCGATCTTGGCAGACCAGGGAGTGATTCGCCTGAACGATGCCATTCGCAACGCCAGCGGCGTAGTGTCCGGCGAAAACGACTCGCGGGGGCAGCGGTTTACCATTCGTGGTTTTGACAGTTCCTCTGTGTTGCGGGATGGTGTGCGGCTGTCCAACGGCGGTGCTGGCAACAGCGGTTTCCAAGAGTTGGCAAACGTGGAGCGCATTGAAGTTCTAAAGGGACCGGCGTCTATCCTATTTGGCTCCCTCGAACCGGGCGGCGTGATTAACCTGGTAACTGAGCAGCCCCTGAGGGAACCCCGCTACGAACTCAGTTTCCGGGGGGGCAATCGCGAGCTACTTGAGCCCAGCATTGACTTCACCGGACCGATAACCGCTGACGGTAAGGTTCGCTATCGCCTTAATGCTCTGTACCGTAACGAAGATTACTACCGCGACTTTGACACCCCCGTTGAGCGATTCTTTATTGCGCCGGTGCTGGCTTTCGATATTGGCGACGACAGTAGCTTGACCCTAGAGTTGGAATATCGCTACGACGAACGCCCCAGTGATTTTGCTTTGCCGGCGATCGGGGATGGGGTAGCCGACGTGCCCTTTGATCGGGTATTTGGAGACCCTGGTGATAAAACAACGGCGGAGTCATTTCGCGCAGGCTATCGCTTCGATCACAACTTCAACGAAGACTGGAAACTGCGTAACTCCCTTTACTTCAGACGCTACGACACCGTTGTTGAATTAAGCCTGGCGCGTTTTCTGTCCGGCTTTGGTTTAATCCCCCAGGAGTTTGATGCGTCCACTGGTGACCTTTTCCTCTACCCTGGGCGCCTTGACCAGTTCGCAAGCAGTGTGGAGATACAAACCAACGTGGTGGGCGAGTTCAATACCGGCTCCCTTGAGCACACGTTGCTAGCTGGAATCGACTTCTTTAGATTTCGCGATATCAGGGGCGATATTCTTACGATCGTGCCACCCAATCCTGACGCGATTAGTCAGCTCAATATTTTCGACCCTGATTATGATGCCTTGCTCTCAAGAAATGATGACGATCTCTCCGTGGCAAGCAGTACCGAAGGGCGCACAGACAACTTGGGCGTTTATATTCAAGACCAGATTAAGCTGCGGGATAACTTGATTTTTCTGGCAGGCTTGAGATTCGACACGGTTTCCCAGGAGTCTATCAGCTCCGGTCTTCTGGGAGGAAACAGCGAATCTGAGCGTCAAGACTCAGCCTGGACTCCTAGGGTGGGTTTGGTTTATCAACCGTCGGACAATATTTCCCTTTACGCCAGCTATAGCCAATCTTTCACCCCCAATACGGCAACGACCTTTGACGGCGACATTATCGATCCGGAGCGAGGAGAACAGTTTGAAGTGGGAGTCAGAGGCGAGTTTCTGAACGATAAACTATCTGTCAATTTGGCGCTGTTCAACTTAGAAAAGGACAACGTTGCCATTCCTGACCCAGACAATAGTCAGTTTTTTATTGCGGGCGAACCCCAGCGTAGTCGAGGCGTTGAGCTAGACGTAATCGGTGAAATCCTTCCGGGTTGGAATATTGTTGCCAACTACGCTTACTTGGATACTGAACTTACCGATGACGACGATCCAAACTCGGGCAATCGACTATTTAACGCTCCTGAACATATCGCTAATTTGTGGACAACTTATGAGTTTCAGTCCGGCGCTCTGGAGGGATTAATGCTGGGCTTGGGCTTTAACTATGTGAGCGATCGCTTCGGCGACCTGGCTAACAGCTTCGAAGTGGATGATTATTTTCTTACTAATGCGGCGATCGCCTACGAAAGAGATAACTGGCGAGCAGCGGTGAATTTCCGCAATATTTTTGACATTGACTATATCGAAAGCGCAGCTAATCTCCGCAGGGCAGAAATTTATCCTGGCGAAGGGTTTACGGTCGTCGGATCGTTCTCAATTCGGTTTTAGCAATCCAGACCGCAGGACTTCGGCAGCTCGACAAGAGAAATATCGGCAAAAACTGCCTGTAATGATGCTGCATCAGGCGGTGACGATATCCTGTTGGGCTGCCCATTGGGCAATATCGCGCTGGGCGATCGCCGCTGCCATCAGACTAGGAAACTGATCGGGGCTACAGGCAAAGGCGGGGCTGCCTAAGGTGGCAAAGGCAGCGGCGTGATGGTGGTCAAAGCTAGGGGCTCCTTCGTCATTGAGGGCTAGCAGGGTCACCATTTGAACGCCGGAGGAAATTAACGACGCCCCCCGCTTAAGCATTGCCTTGCGATCGCCCCCCTCATACAGGTCGCTAATCAGAACCAGAATGGTGTCCTGGGGCTGACGTATCTGGTCTTGGCAGTAAGATAGGGCTCGATTGATATCGGTGCCCTAGCAGTGTTTGCAAAAGACGGTGCCATCGGGCCTGTTTTTCAGATGGTCTTGAAAGCATTTTTACCACCACCTTTTCCCGTTTAAAAGGCTTCATTTGTGGCGGTTTCAAGACCAACAATGATGAGGCCAGGTGCTTCTGCTCGTTCTTTATAGGGACCGTAGGAGGGTTA
>JBCCTE010000206.1:0-5999 GCA_039198915.1 Cyanobacteria bacterium P01_D01_bin.73
CGCAGCATAAAGCCAATCAGTCCGAATGCGCCGTGGAGGGCAACAAAATTCCAAAGCCCACCCAGCTGACACCAGCGGGGGAAGTTACCTTGGGCTTCGGGACCCCAGAGCAGCAGCAGGGAGTGTCCCAGGCTGTTGGCGGGGGTAGAAACGGCGGCGGTTAGGAAGTTAGCGCCTTCTAGGTAGGAAGAAGCTAGTCCGTGGGTGTACCAGGAGGTGACGAAGGTGGTGCCGGTTAGCCATCCGCCTAGTGCCAAGAAGGCGCAGGGGAATAGCAATAAACCCGACCAGCCGACGAACACAAAGCGATCGCGCTTGAGCCAGTCGTCGACTCCGTCAAACCACCCACGCTCCGCTGGCACGCGTCCAACTGCGATGGTCATTGACTTGGATCCTCTCGAACGTATCTGAAAAGTATGCTCTCTACGCCCCGTTAACGGGCATAAATCGCTATTTGAAAAAATGCCTACCCAGCAAGATTTGCAGGAAGCTCAACTGTACCGGGCAATTAATTTTTCTTAACCTACCACACCCAACCAATAACTGCATCGTGGTGACTTTGGATCTACGGCACAGCTTGCTTCTAAGAAGTTTTGGCGGGTCTAGCAGTAATTGACTCTATGATAAGGCCTTAGCAATCTGATACAGACTTTCTCATTTGTTTTTTATTTGTTTTAAGATTTGATTCCACTTTTCGGAGCCTATGCTGCGATCGCCTTACCAGCGACGACAGCCATGTAACTCATATAGAATTTTGACATGGGTCGCTAGTCGTCCAGGCGGTAAACGCCACAAAACCTTCAAATACTGATTTCTGAAATTAACCATGGCTGTTTCTGCTCCCCCTGATCGCGATTCCACGCTGCGTCAAGAGATCCTTGGGTCGCGCCGCTTCAGCAACTACTTTTGGGCAACCATTGTCAGCATGGGGGCGCTGGGATTCTTCCTGTCCAGCCTGTCCAGCTTTTTCAAGGTCAATTTCCTAATTGTGTCTGACCCGACGCAGCTGATTTTTGTCCCCCAGGGACTAGCAATGGGATTCTACGGGACAGCAGGGCTGTTGCTGGCGACGTACCTTTGGTTGGCAATTAATTGGGATGTTGGCGGTGGATATAACCTATTCAACAAGAACGATGGGTCTGTAACGCTGCTTCGAAAGGGTTATCCAGGGAAGAACCGCAAGGTAGAGCTGTCCTATGAAATTGATGATGTCATTGGCGTGCGCATTGAGATTAAAGAGGGTATCAACCCTAAGCGCGCTCTATACCTGCGCGTCAAAGGGCGCGGCGATTTGCCATTGACTCGAGTTGGACAGCCCATTAGTTTGTCAGAGCTTGAGGATCAAGGGGCTGAATTGGCTCGCTTCCTGGAGGTGCCTCTAGAGGGGCTTTAGAGTTAGACACTGACTTTCAGGTTGAAATAGCATTTTGAAGATTGGACCAGAGAAGAATTAGAACAATAGAAAATTGATTATGTCTAGCGAGACGCAGATGGTGAGCGCGGTGAAAAATAAGGCGGTACAGTTCACGGTGGCTTGGTTGAGGCGATGTGGGACTGTGGCGATCGCCCTAGCAATTATGGTGAGCTTGGCAGCCTGCGGATCTGGCCAGGTGAGCGAGGTAGCAACGGAAGTGGATGATGCGACGGTGGGCGCGACGGCCCCGGCTGTGGCAGCGGTTCCGCCCACATTCCCAACCTTGGCAAGATTGGACGGTAAGGCAACGGTGGTTATTACCGTTAACGGCAAAGAGATTGAGATTGAGGTGGATGGCGATTCCGCTCCGGTGACCGCTGGTAACTTTGTGGACTTGGTGAAACGCAAAGTCTACGACGGCACAGTATTTCATCGCGTGGTTCGGCAACCGACGCCGTTTGTGGTTCAGGGAGGCGATCCCCAAAGTAAGGACCCCAATGTTTCCCAGGGGGCGCTGGGTACTGGCAGCTTTAAGGATCCTAAAACGGGGCAAGCGCGGCTGATTCCTTTAGAAATTTTGCCAGAGGGTGCTGGTTCGCCTTTGTACAGCACCACCTTTGAACAGGAAGGGATTTCGACGTCTCCTGTTCTGTCTCACACCCGCGGGGCAGTGGCGATGGCGCGATCGCCGGCTCCAGACTCCGCATCGGCTCAATTCTACTTTGCCCTGGCGGATCTAGCGCCCCTTGATGGCAGCTATGCAGTGTTTGGCTACGTGACTGAGGGCATGGACGTGGTGGATGAGATTCAGCAAGGCGATCGCATTGAGTCTGCCGAAATTACCGCGGGCGCGGACAATCTCAGGCTGCCGACCGATGGCGCTGAATAGGTGGAGTGCGATCTAGCTTTGCTTTGGTGCCATGTGGTCTGACGATCCCATTGTCATTACTGGGCTAGGAGTAACAACGGCGCTGGGCGATCGCGATCAGTCCTGGCGCCGTCTTCTTGCTGGGGAAAGTGCCTTGCAGCTCAGGCAGCCGTTTCAGGAGTTGCCTCCCTATCCGCTAGCAATGATTGGCGATCGCCCGGCGAATCTAGAAGACTTAACGATTACAACGGCTCGGGAAACCCTCAGAGACGCGGGGATGCTGGCAGATTCAAGCGCCGATGTCCAAAAATCCAAGTTGCAAGACATTGGGCTGGTCGTTGGCTCCAGCCGTGGATTCCAAGGACGCCTGGAGCAGGAGTGCGATCGCCACTATTCTCAAGCTGCTGACAAAGGCACCAGCGCTGACGCAAATCTATGGTTCCAGCGGGCTCTGCCTCAGGAGGTGGCGATCGCTGTCGCTCGAGAGTTTGGTATCCAGGGACCGCTTTCTGCACCAATGTCCGCCTGCGCCACTGGACTGTGGAGCATTATGCAAGGCGTGCTGATGCTGCGAGCTGGGCAGTGCCGACAGGTGCTGGTAGTCGCGGCTGACTCGCCCATTACGCCCCTGTGCATCGCTGGATTTTCACGAATGGGGGCGATCGCCCCCGACGGCATGTATCCCTTTGATATCGAACGCCAGGGACTATCGCTAGGCGAAGGCGCAGCTGGATTTATGTTGGAAACTCAACGCCATGCTGCTGACCGTAGCGCTGAAATTTATGGGGAAATTCTGGGACTGGGATTAACCGCCGATGGCACCCATATCACCGCGCCCGATGAGACGCTGACGGGCGTTGACCGAGCCATCGATCGCTGCCTCAGAAGCGGGCAGTTTAAGCACAGTAATGCTAGAGAAAATCAAGACCTGACTGCTGCGATCGGTTACGTTCATGCCCACGGCACTGCGACCCAGCGTAACGATCGCCAAGAAGCTGCCATTCTCCAGCGTTGGTTTCCTCAGGGCATTCCCATCAGCTCGACTAAAGGTGCAACCGGACACACCCTAGGAGCGTCAGGGGCTTTGGGGATTGCGTGGAGTCTACTGGCGCTAAAAAATCAGGCGCTGCCCCCCGTGTACTGGATTGCAGCGCCCTGCTTTTAATTTGGATTTTGTATGCCCCACCAACATTCAGCCTAGGGGGCGATCACTGGAGGCGGTTCTATGCCTTGCCTTTGGATTTGGCGGACAAAACGGCGCGATCGCCCTAGGACTTCCAATAGCTAACACTGCATAATCTTTTGAGCGTAAGCGCACTAGAGCGCAGCATCACCAACGCTGACATCGGAAACAGCACCCTGCCCGCTGCCTAGATTGGCTTGGGGGCTTGCGCCAGGGGGAATGGTCTTGGGAATAGCCTGCCCTTGAAGGTCTGCTGAAGGCATTTCTCCCGAGACCAGATCAGTAATCGCCTCATTAAGCGCCCTAGGATCCATAAAGAGCACCTTCGAGTTCGGGCTCTCACCCAGCTTTTGATTAGCGTCCACATAACGCTGCGCTACCAAGAACTGCACAACCTGCTGGAGCACCTGACTGTTAACCGGCTTGCCCTGTAATGCCGAGGAAATAAGCTGCGTTGCTTGGACAATTCCTTCAGCTTCCGCGATCGCCGCCCGTTTACGTCCTTCAGCTTCCGCGATCGCCGCCTCGCGATCGCCCTCCGCCTTTTGAATCGCAGCCCGACGATTACTCTCCGCTTCTTTCTCCAAGCGAATCGCCTCGTCTAGCTCTGGAGGACGTTTAATCTCCTGAAGAATCACCCTCAGAACCTTGATTCCCCAAGTGGTGGTCACTTCATCCAGACGCTCCAGCAACATTCGCTGAATGCTTTCAATTTGCGAAAAGGACTGAGCCAAATCGACCTGACCAAACAGCGCCCGCACCTCGGACAGCACCAGATTATTCAGCGCCTCCGACAGGTCATCGATGTTGTAGTAAGCCGACTTAAGGTCAACGATTTGCCAATAAACCGCTGCATCCACCTCAATCTTCAGCTCATCGCGGGTGATAACTGACTGCTGCTGAATGTCTGTCGTTCGCTCCCGGACCGTCTCCACAATGATGGAATCAATAAAAGGCACCACAAAATTGAGCCCCGGATCCAGCAAGCGATGGTAGCGCCCCAGACGCTCCACCAGCGCCTTATTTCCCTGTTCAATGACCCGCGCGGAACCGGCAACATAACCCGCTCCCCCAGCAAGGGCAATGACAATAGCCAGTAAAGTATCCACCCACACTCCTCCTGCTTAGCGCAGTTAAGGTAAATCGTAAAATTTGTATTTCGTATCTGGAGCTTACAGTTGCGACGACGGTTGAAATAATTGACACCCAACTTTGATTAAGCCTTCGCAATCAAATCGTCACTGCTTTGTCCCTGTGACCTTTTCCATGCTGAGGACTGACCCTTCTTCGGAGCCATCCTGCTATTGATGAAGGTCACATTTGTTGCTTTCTATATCTGTTGTACAAGCTAGAAAACCAGACCGCTAGCCGTAGAGCACTGATCTTGCCCTAATGAATCATTATTTTGCGATTTTGCGCCCCTGAGGGCGATCGCCACCCCAAACCTTAGCCACACACCCAATAATCCAAAACTAAAACTAATAGGGGTAAAAGACTTACAGTTCAGAACGAGAGTACTGATCCATCTATCTGTCTGGGCAAGTAGCAGTTTTGGTAGCCAAACTCCTATGACACCGACGCTCTGCATGAGCTATCGGCTAATGAGCATCATCAACTTTTCGCTGCTCCTGAAGCCGATCCAAGGTATCAACGAAGTCACGAATTCCCTGAAATTGTCGATAAACCGAAGCGAAGCGAATATACGCAACCTCACTAACGCTCTGTAAACTAGCCAGCACTAGCTCGCCAAGCTCTCGACTCGACACTTCCCGAATGGATCGCTGCTGTAGTTCCGACTCGATTTCGTCGACCATCGCTTCGAGTTGCGATGCCGTAATCCCTGTTTTTTCGCAGGCGCGGATCATTCCCCGCAATAGCTTGGAACCGTCAAAGGATTCGCGATCGCCATTCCCCTTAACCACCACAATCTGCACAAACTCAATGCGTTCATAGGTCGTAAAACGCCTCTGACAACCTGAACACTGACGCCGCCGCCGCACGCTTTTCCCGCCCTCTGCGGATCTCGATTCCAAAACGCGGCTGTCAGTAACCTGGCAGAACGGGCATTGCATAGGGAACGGACCTCGCCGGTAATGTTCCAGACACGGCTAGCGTGCCCTAACATCGAGTCGAAGAGCCCCATACTTTAGGAAGCAATTAGTTTTGGCGATAAAAAACTTTTAATACGTCCCTGTGAAGCGGAGGACGTAAGCACAAATTCCGGTCGATGGCAGCCTGAAGGAACCATCACGTTGCTATCTGTTATTCACAAGGTGCGTTTTGGAAACTGCACGGAGATAGCGTAAGCCAACAGTAAACCTTTAAGCCTTGGGAACTGGTGGGAAATCACTGCGAGAGTCTCTATCGCGGTCTTTCCACTCTCTGGCTTTCACCAGGATTTCCCACTAGTTCAACTTCCAAGAACTCCTAATGGGTCCGTGAAAATTGAGGGTCAAAAATTACTTACCAATCTTGGGGGGCTCACGGAAAGCGATCGCAAAGAACAAGGTACCGATCGCCAGCGCCAAAATCAA
>JBCCTE010000207.1:0-5989 GCA_039198915.1 Cyanobacteria bacterium P01_D01_bin.73
CGCACGAAGAACACGACCAATGCCTTCATCAGCATCCAGAATAATTCTCGTTCCCAAATCAGACTCGTTATAAAAGCCTGTTAAGGTTGCCTGAAGTCGTCCAAAGTCAACGCTGACACCGATTTCATAGTTGTCGACCTTTTGAGGCTCTAGCCGCAGGTCGTCGTCAACGCTGAAGTCTGGACCGGAGAGAAGAATAGTTCCGACGTCTGGAATTGAGAAGCCTTGGGAGAAGTTGGCAAAAAGAGAAATTTCGGGCGTGGGGTTGTAGACCAGTCCCGCATTGAACGCAACGTCATCGAAGCTTTCCTTGCCCCCCTGGCGATCGCGAGGCAGTTGGTTGGTGGTCACAAAAGCCAAGCGGTAGTCTTCCACGGAAACGTTGATATTCTCGTAGCGAATGCCGCCAATAAACCGCAACTGCTCTGAAATATCCCAGGTTCCTTGGGCAAATAGGCCCACGCTTTCCACATCGTAGGGACCACCCTGGGTCAGGCTATCGTCAACGATATTGACTTCTCGGTTGTTATCAAAGTCGTCGTTATCCGCAATCCGCAGGGGGCGATCATTGCGCTCGTTGGTGTAGTCAACGCCCCACAGGACGCCGAAGGAATCGCCGATGGGTGAGTCTAGCTGTAGACGACCGCCCCACTCCGTTGCCTCAAGACCCGTTTGCCAAATATCAGGGAACGGTTCAAAAAGCGCAGCACCAGCAAAGGGCCCCTGGCGCGTATCGGTAAATCGCTGCACTAGCTCGCGATCGCGGAAGTAAGCCTGAAAATCCAGTTTAGAGCCAAAGATATCGTCGTTGCTGTAGGTCAGATTGACAACGTGATTAACCTGCTGCGGCTCATCCTCATAGTCAATATCGCCCACGCGGATGGCTCGCCCCGTCTGCAAACCGGGAATATCGGTAACGCTTTCGTCGATAAAAAACTCAGTTTCTAAGCTATCACGGTAGTAGTTATAGGTTAATTCCAGCCGCTGATTTTCGTCGAAGTTATAGCCCACTTTAGCCAGAACGCCGAAGCGATCCGTATCGGTGGCATTGGTGGGAATAATGCGATCGCCATTCCCATCAAAAAGGGAGTTAACTGCATCTAGGGAAAGGGACAGTAAGCCATCAAGACGCTCGCCAGATCCCGACACTCCCGCAACGATGTTGTAGCCAAAGCTGTCATCGCCGAAGGGATCAAGGCTGGTGATGGTGCCCACCTCAGCATTAAACTTCACTTCCTCATTGGTTGGCTGTTGGGTAATGATGTTGACAATACCGCCAGTAGCACCGTCTCCGTAAATAGCGCTAGGTCCACGCAGAATCTCAATGCGCTCAATTAGCGATGGGTCAATCACCCGCAAATCGGACGCATTACCGTTGCTATTTGGCGTCTGCGGCACACCATCAACCAACACGACAATGGGGCGTCCCCGTAGCTCCAGCTCACTGGAACTGTTGTTCAAGGTCGGTGGCGCAAAACCCGGCACCAGCTTTCCAAGAAGGTAGGTCAGACTGTTATTAAAGCTTAGCTGCTGTCGAATTTGCTCCCGAGAAATAACGGTGACAGAGCGGGGCACCCTATTGATTTCTTCTTCCGTTCGGGTCGCGGTAATGATGAACTGAAGGGCGTCATCATTATCATCGCTAGCAACGGCGCTGCCAGGAATTGCCGTTAGGACCAAGCCTCCCTGACTTTCGCTGATGGTGACCTCCGGCGGCGCATCGGATCCCGTAATGGCAATGCGGACGCCGCCATCGGAAGTCGCTGCAACCTGAATCAAAGAAATCCCATCGGCGGGGGCAAATTGCTCCGCCGCATCAGCATCGGTCAACGCTAACGCTGCACCAGGGATATCGACGATGACAGCGTTACCCGAAATCGACGACGATCCCGAAGACAAGGGCTGGTCAGACGCAACGGTGATATCGACACCGTTGGCAGCTGTGCTCACTTGAACATCGGTAATTACCGCCGTCTGGGCAATCAACGTCGGCTCTTCACTCAGCATTTCCAGGCTGGCGGCTCCCGGGAGATCGCCAAAGTCATCCGTTGGTGGCGCTGATTGCGATCGCGCCGGTTCCACTGCCGCAGCAGAAATCAGCCCGGCTAACACGCTGTAGCCAAGCCATTTAATCTGAATCTTCATAGGTTCTCACACCAAACACCAGCCCTTGAAGCAGGTCCAGGAATTAATCCCACAAAGACCTGTCAAGGTCACTTCTCGTCCCAAAAATCCGAGCGACAAGATTTGGCTAGTTATACCACTGGTCGGTGCTTTCTACTAAAAATTCTCAATAAGCTATTCGGGTCTTAGTTCCGTGACGCTTTTGCCGCCGACTGATCTTGCTTTAGGTGTTCCGCAACAATTCCCGCCAAGCGGAGACCGTTTTTCACGCAATCACCCACTGCGACGCCGCCCATATAGTTGCTGCCAGCAAAGAGTCCAGGATACTTATCGAGACCGGACTGGAGGGCATCGAGGCGCTCTTGGTGACCGATGGTGTACTGCGGAATGGCGCGATCCCAAACGCGGACGGAAAGCACCCGAGGCTGGGGTGGATTGCGATTGAGTAGAATTCGGCTGACATCTTGGTGCACCTGACCCACAATCTCGCCTTCGCTCATGTTAGCGATCGCCGGATTAGTACTGCCACCAATAAAGTTAATCAACGACTGCCAACCCTGGGGTGCACGACCGGGGAAGAGGCTAGAGGTCCAAATGGTACCGAGGGTAGTGATACCGAGGCTGCGGGGAATCAAGTTGCCGAATCCTTCCATATCGGTTTTGAAAGCGCTCTTGGGGTACGCCAAAGTGACGCAAGCAACGGTGGGATAGGGGATGCCGGCGATCGCCTCGCTACTCTTCGGTGCCAAGGGTTGCAGCAGCTTGCCGGTGGTATTGGTCGGGGTGGCAAGTAGCAGCGATCGCGTCGTCACAGTAACAGTACCGTCGGGGGTTTCAACTGTCAGACGGTAAGTGCCGCTCTTGGTGAGATCAATGGCAACCACTCGATGCTTAAGCTTGACGCGATCGCCCAATTTCGCAGCGATAGTATCCGGCAAAACTCGCAATCCACCTTTAAAGGATCCCAGCTCACCGGACTTAACCACCGGCAAATCGGTGCGGGGCGGATTCAGCTTTTTCGCCTTTTTCCGCGCCATCAAAGTCTTAACTGCGCCAGGAGCTAAGCTGCCCTTGCCCTGCTTTTCCAACGCTGCCAGCTTGGCGAAAGCAGACCGACCGCTTAGCTGATTCACGTCCCCTGCATAGACGCCGGAAACGAAAGGAATCACCAGCTTTTCAACGGTTTCCGCGCCCAAATGGCGGGTGAAGAATTCCCGTACGGTTTCCTCACCGCCCCGCGCCAATGCTTCCGGGTCAACCTTTTCAGAAATCAAGCCTGTTGCGCCCAACAGCAGCCGAATCTTTCCCGTCGCCGTAATCAGCGAAGTCTTAGCAAAGGCGCCAGGACTCATGGGCACCGCCTGTAGCTGGTCATCCCAGTAAACAAAGCGGGGGAGTTTGCGATCGGCGAGGACCAGTTCATCCCTCAAGCCCACGTCTACAATCAATTCCAATAATTCTGGACTGCGGGAAAAGCTATTGGGTCCCTCTTCCCACAGGAATCCATCTTGAGACTTGGTGGTGACGCAGCCACCGACGCGGTCTGCTGCTTCCAAAACCACCAGCTTTTCGACGGGGGTTGATGATTTGATTGCCAGCTCGTGGGCGGTGGTTAGACCAGTTAATCCAGCGCCAACGATGACGACATCTAATATGTCTTTCGAATAGGCGATCGCCTTCGCACCACCGTTACTCGATGCCTTCTTGCTAGCGGAATCATTCACCAAAGTTCCCGTCATATTTCCCCCTAGGGCTGCCCAACAGCCTAAAACTTTAGCGATACGTTTTGGCGTTCTGTATCCATGTTCTATGAATTGAAGCGCGAATGGATATCGGAAAACCAAGGGGACGGCTGATTGTTAACGATTTGATAATTTTTGGTCTTTGTTGCTCGACAGCGATCAGCTAGGGCAAGTTAATCGGCTGCCCTTGGCGGGTAAACAGGGCAATATCCCACTGACCATTGCGGTTCACTTCAAAAGCAATGCGGCGACCATCCGCGCTAATCATTGGTGATCGCACCTCGGCGGGCAGGTTACCGGTGATATCGGAAATTTGGCGGGTGCGGGTGTTATAAACCAAAATTCGCGATCGCCCCTGACGGCTGGCGGCAAAAGCAACCCACTGCCCATCATCGGAAACGCTAGGAGAAGACGTAATCGTATCCAGTGAATTTAATCCCGGAAGCGGTAGGGACTGTCGCGATCGCAAATTATAGAGATAGATATCTTGGCTGCCGCGCCGGTCGGAAATGAACACTAGATACGACCCGGCGAGATGGGGCGATCGCTCTGAAAAGCCGCTGTTTAGGCTGTTAGGATTTGCGCCATTGATATCGCTGGGATAGCGAACCAGCCGCCCGCCCATACAGCTTGTCAATCCCATTGCTGCGATCGCCAAACCCAGCCAACGCCACTCCAATGCCATCGTTGTTACCCTGTGCTTACCGCTGAACTCTCCTCAACTCTATTTTCGCAATTCCCGTCCAAAATCCCTATTCAAAATCCCCGTTTAACCTCGTAACACTTCTATGACTTCCCTGAAATCTCTGCTGGCTACGGCTTTGGTAACAGTTGGACTGAGCGGGGCGATCGCCCTACCCATCCACGCCCACAGCAACAACTCCCATAACAACACCAGTGCCCAAGCCGAGGAGAGCGTTAAGTTTGAGGTCATCCCCATCCGAGGAAATATCTACGTCATCGCGGGCACCAACGGCGCGGGAAATATCGGCGTGCTGATGGGAGAAATCGGTCCGATTTTAATTGACAGCCAGGTACCGGGCGTCACCAACGACCTGCAAACGGTGATTCTTAACGCCTTTAATCGTCGCCCAGGGATGCTGATCAACACCCACTGGCACTTTGACCATACCGGCGGCAACGAAGTCTTCGGCGAAACGGGACTTACCATCATTGCCCATGAAAATGCGCGGGTGCGAATGGCAGCGGGTCAAGTCATCGAATCGCTAAACCGAACCATCCCCCCAGCGCCGGAGGTTGCCCTACCGGCAGTTACCTTCACCGAATCCATGGAGTTTCACGTCAACGGCGAAGTGACTCAGGCGTTCTATGTGCCTAACGCCCATACCGACGGTGATATCGTTATCCACTTCAAAAATTCCAACGTCATCCATACGGGCGACCTGGTCTTCAATGGTCTTTACCCTTTTATCGACATCTCCAGCGGCGGCAGCATCCACGGCATGATCGCCGGAGTGGATCGCATCCTGGAAATCGCCAACGATGACACCAAAATCATTCCTGGGCACGGTCCCCTAATCACCCGCACTGAGCTGGTGGAATATCGAACCATGTTGGCAACGGTGCGCGATCGCATGGCGGCGGCGATCGCGAAAGGCAAGACCCTGGAACAGGTACTGGAGATGGGTATCAACGCCGACTACGACGAAACTCTCGGCAATATATTTCTATCTCCTGAACAATTCGCCACTATTCTTTATCAAGATTTATCGCGGTAAATAAACGCGAGAGCAACAACGTTCGCGAAGCGCCACGACTCGAAAATTTCAAGCTAAGCTGTATCGACGTTAGACATCTTGAGTCCTTTACTTAAGTCATCGATATACCCGTGCTTACCCAAAACTCTCCTGCTTCGTCTGTCGTCCCTGCCCCCGCTGACCCTCCGAAATTAAAGCTACAAACCGTCCAAATTTCAGCGCGGCGGGCGGGCATTAATCCCAACCACTGGTACGCGATCGCCTGGGCAAAGGATCTGAAGCCGGGTGAAGTGATGCCCGCGGTGGTGTGGAAGCAGAAGTTTGCGGTATATCGTACGGAGAGCGGCGAGCTGGGAGCGATGGATGATGCCTGTCCCCACAAGGGCGTGGAAATGCACCGGGGCA
>JBCCTE010000208.1:0-5987 GCA_039198915.1 Cyanobacteria bacterium P01_D01_bin.73
ATTCAAGGCAGCGTTACTACCACTTTAGACACCCTTTGGCAGCTAGACACGCTTCATGTACAGCAAGCGGTGGAATTGCCGATCGCCCATGTGCTTCTGTCCCATGGCTCTGCGCTGCAAGATATTCAAACGGTTTTCTCCCATCCCCAAGCATTGGGACAGTGTCAGCAATGGCTGAAGGAAAATCTGCCCGATGCCCAGCTTATTCCCACCTCTTCCACGACCGAGGCGCTGGGGGATTTGGATAAGGATTTGACCAGTGGAGCGATCGCCTCAGCCCGCGCCGGTCAACTCCACAACGTGCCGATTCTTGCTACCGAAATTAGCGATCATCCCGGCAACTGCACCCGCTTTTGGGTTGTGCGTCGGGATGCGCCTAAGACTGCGGGCGACACCACCACCATTGCCTTTACGGTGCCCAATGTGCCCGGTGCCCTGTTGAAGCCCCTGCAAATTCTGAGCGATCGCGGCCTAAACCTATGCCGTCTAGAATCGCGCCCCACCCGCCGCTCCTTTGGGGAATATCTATTTTTTGTGGACTGGGAGGGGGGCTTGGATAGCGCCGCCAGTCAGGACGCTTTGGAAGAATTGCGACGCCATACGGAAGTATGCAAAGTGTTCGGCAGCTACACCGTAACGCCGGTTCAATTACCCCAATAGTTCCAGCTCTTTCCCCTCTTCGCAGGCTCCAATGCTGACCCACTCAGTGGACCCATCTGCCCAGTGTTCTTTTTTCCAGATGGGCGCGTTGTGCTTCAGAACGTCGATCGCAAACTTGCAAGCCGTAAAGGCTTCGGTGCGATGGGGACAACCCACGGCAACCAGCACGCTGATATCGCCCAGGGCTAGCCGTCCGGTGCGGTGGTGAATCACTACATTGTTGACGTCGGTCCAGGTGTGGCGAATTTTCAGGGCAATTTTCTGGAAAATCGCGATCGCCATCGGTTCGTAAGCTTGATATTCCAACGCCACCACCGCCCGTCCATCTGTTTGCGATCGCACCGTCCCGCTCATGGTCACCACCGCACCACTGCTATGGTCGCTGGCTTGGCGATACACCTCATCAATGGACAGGGGAGCAAAGGTGATGAGGAAGCGATCGCGGGGATCGACTGCGACTTCCTGGCGAGGATCGAGAGATGGAGAAGTTAAGGACATGGAAATTGCGGGCAAGGATAAGTCAATTTTGAGGCAGGTCGGAAATCTCCTCAACTAAGAGCCAGTTGCCGGCATGATTGGGATGCGCTTTTAGACCGATAAATTGTCCATGCTGGAGCTGGGTGAGCTGCTGCGCCACGGTGGGATGCAGCGTTACCAACTGCCAACGTTGATCCGGCCAGCCGTGGGTTGGATCCGTCCGCAAATAAACTCGGTCCGCATCTTCCCGTTCCACTGAACCTCGGGCGATCGCCACATCATTCGACGACTTTGGCGAAGTCACCCCTCCAAAACACCCGTTGCTGGGATAGGCATTCGGCTCGGCACAATATTTCCGCTGTTGCTCCAGCCAAGTTGCCTGATTGCCGCCATGATTTTTCGTCAGCCCATCAAAGCTGGGAATTACTGCCGCTAGTGCATCGAGATCGGCGAAGAGTGCTTCCTGTAAGTCTTCAACGGATAACTCGCGAGGTTGGCAATTCTGCTCAATACACAGCGCTGCCGCCATTCCCGCTGCCTGCCCTAATCCGGTTACCACTGGCTGTAGTCGCGTGGCACCGTTTGCCATATGAGACACCGATGCGTTTTTATCGCACACCAACAGCCCGTCCACCGTGGCAGGCACCAAGCATCCGTAGGGCATGGCGAAGGGCGTCCCGGTCCAGCGTCCTCCCCATTGCAGAGATTTGGGCGCAAGCTGGTAATCCCAGTTGGGATAGTGGTGGTCGTTGGCGTAGTTGCCGATCGCGATCGCTCCACAGCGCCCGGTTTCCTTATCCCAAGGCAATGCCGCCGCCTGTCCATCCTCCACCGGCAAAATATCTCTCTCGGTGACCGTTTCCAGTCCAATCAATCGCCGACTTTCCCGGTAGTAGGGCATTAGCGCAAATCCGTCGCCGCCAAATTTTGCCGAGGGGAATAAACCCTGCGCCAAGCCGTATCGCTGACCATTGGGAGCGTTGTTTTGAATGTAGTGGACGAATCCTTGGCTGTAGTTAATGGCGTCCTGCCAAAATGCCTCGCGACTTTCCGCAGACTCCACCAGACGATCGCATCCCCAGCCGTAATCATTGCCGCACTTGGGCCAGTTGAGCATAAAGCGATCGCCAGGAATCCGCCCGTAATTTAGAAACGTCTCAAAGCCATAGTTCTCCCAGGCACCATCGAAACTAGTCGGGTCGTAATTCGGCGGCGCGAGGACTTCTGGCGCGATCGCCCCCTCACCAAAATCCTGCAAATACACAACCCAGGTGGGCGACTGCACCGGATATTTGGCGGTGCGATCGCTAGGACCGTCGGGCGCACTGGGCTCGTCCCATTTCGGCTTGGTTCCTGTGTTATCCCAATCCCAACCCCAGCGGTAAGGCACATCACCCAACGCCAGCAGGTCGCCTAATTCGGTCCCGTCGATGGTGATTTTTGCAGTAATTTGATGCTCGCTAAAGGTGACTCCCGTGATGGAATTGCCCGCTTTTTCCACTGACCGAGGCGGACCCGTTGGCAGAAGTTTTAACGTGGGTAATGCCGCCGCCCAATCGGCAAAAATTTGCGCACCCACCGTTGGTTCGTAGGTGAAAAAGCTAACCCAGGCGTTATCGAGCCCGCCCTTTTGCCTAACTCGCAACTCTCGCAGAAACTCGCCCCAGATTCCCGTTTGAAACGACAGCAGCTCATTGCCATCGGGTGCACAGACTCCCGCCGCCGTTAACATGCCCCCTAGCCAGGGACCGTCCATCGCCAAAATTACATTTGCCCCGCGTCGTGCCGCCTGGATTGCCGCTGCCGTGCCCCCCGTGCCCGCTCCAACAACCAAAATATCTGTGGCGATCGCTTCCATAGGTCTGGAACAGTAACTAACGGTAAGAGTCGCTACAAGGCTACCAGCTTGGGTCCACTGCCAAATTAACTTCCAGGGGATCGGGACCACTTGGTACCGCCGCAATGCAGGCGCAAACGGTTTCTTCTTCGCCTTCCTGGTCAATTAAGTCCACTTCACAGGCGTGGCAGGAGCCCATCATGCAGCCAGTGGGAATCATCACCCCCGCCCGGTCCGCCACATTTAATAACGGCTCTCCCGGTTCGGCGATCGCCTCTCGATTATCCGGCAAAAATCTAACGGTGATCCCCATAGCTGTTATCGATTCCTAAGCTCTAGCGCGGTACTTTCCAGTGTAGAGACTGCGAAGGAAGTTGCGTTGCGGGAGCCATTAAACTTTGGCGGGGGTCAGGGACATAATCGGCAGTTTGGAAAAATCGAGATAGCCTGACACTCGATCCGTCACTGAATCCAGCATGATTTCTCGGTGGTCGATATAGTCGGGCACGCCGGTGGGCAACGAACCCAACCCTCGCTGTTGCCGAAGTTGATTTAGCCAAGCACGACGCCAAGGACCACTATCAAAAAGCTGCGGTACATAGGTGCCCCAAATCAGTCGATTGGGACCCACAACGCCCAGTTTTTCATCATCAAACAGGTACTCAAGGGAGTCCGAGTCCAGCAAATGGACGTAGCCGCAGCGGATTTCCTTACCGCTAACCGGCAGTCCCACTTGGGGATGTAGCGACGTTACTAGCCGCTCCTGCTCAATCATTTCGCCGGTGACGATGGTATTGATCGACAGCAGGTTTAAGCCCGGTATTTCCTCGGAGTTGCCTTCCAGACCGTTGAAATACACAACGCTTTTGCCCAGCATCTGGAATCCGTCGCATAGCCCCAGAATGGTGCCTCCAGCGGCGGCGTAGTGGCTAAGCTGATCTCCCATACCGCTTTTGTGGAGCGCCTTTAGATCTGCCTTTGGATCGCGCGATCGCGGTAGAACAATAGCATCGGGATATCCCAAATCCTCATCCAGCCCGATATATTCCACTCGCACGGTGGACTCCGTCGCCAGTGAATCCAAATCGCTGAAATGGGACATATGGGGCAAATGGACAACGCCAACCCGCGTTTCCGTATCAGAACTCCGCTGCCGTCGGGCAAACAGGTCAATGGATTCTGCGGAAGGTAGCAAATCCTTCAGCCAGGGAATCGCGCCAATCACCGGTACGCCAATCCGCTCCTCCAGCCATTTGATGCCGGTAGCGAGCTGATCCTGACCGCCTCGGTATTTGTTCAGAGCGATCGCCACAACCCGCGATCGATCCTCTGGCTCCATCAGCTCCAGGGTCCCCACAGCGCTTCCCAGCCAGCCATTATTTCCGGCATCCACCACCAGTAGCATCGGCGCCTTCAATGCCCGAGACAGCTCAATATTGGCAAAATCCCACCCCAGCAGCAGCCCATCGTTGGGGCTATCCATCCCATCCGCCACCAAAACGTCATACTTAGGACGCAACACCGCCAAGGATTGCTCAACTGCCTGCCAGGCTGCGGCGCGGAATTCAGCGATTCCCGCCGGCGTATTCAGATCCATCTGATCATTGCAGCGACCGTTAATGCAAACGGACTGCTGACCCTTGCGGCGAGTTCGCAGCACTGGGTTAAAGCGATGGTTGGGAACCGTTCCCGCTGCCCACGATTGAATGGCTTGGGAATAGGCGACGGTGCTGCCGGACTCCGCCATGTAGGTCACTGCCGTTGCGGCTTCCGCTTGGAATGGGGCAACGTTACAGCCCTGGCGGCGTAACAGGCGACAGAGGGCGGTGGAGACTAACGACTTTCCGCATCCGCTCCCCGTGCCAATGGTCAAAATCACTTCCATGGAATGGTTCCTCAACCTTGTCAGCTTGCCTTAGCCAGTGCACCTCAAGACTTAGCCAGGCTTATTCCTGTCTACTTCCTGTAAATCGTGTTTCTGGGATTGTGTATCGATTCATCATGTTTGAATGCCAGGAAAATAAGCCTGATCTACAGGATTACGGGACATAGGGACCAAAATTTGAAAACAGTTGGGGTACCTAGCGGTGTCCAATGTATAAAACGCTTTTTCCTAGAACGGTAGACGCCACCACTGAATCAGGATGTTTTTAATGCGACTGCCTAGACTCGGCGATCGCCATCCCTGGGGATAGGATTCCCAATCTTCAAGTAATCGGGATCCCAATGGTGTTAGACGGAAACTATCGGTAATACCCTGACCATCAACCTCCCGTCGTAATACTCCCACCTGAATTAGCCACATCAGGGCATTTTCTGCGGTTAGTTCATTTTGAATGCTGCTCACGTAGCCAGCCTGTTCCCCAGATGTTCCCACAATCTCTAATAGGGGAACGCTGTCCGTGCGCATTGTGTCGTAAAACTTACGCTGGAATGGGGCACATCGCACTGCTCGCTTCGCCCGCTTCCAGCTTCTACCGGAGTAGGTGACGGCGGCGATCGCAGAGGATTTTGTAGGCGTCGCGGTGGGCTGGGACATAACTAAGCCAGTAGAAAACCCGTTGTTTATTAACTAATAATCTTTAACTTAATTATCAACGATGGTTGGGTATTAAGAAAGCCAAGCTTAATTTCCCTCTCAAAAAGATTATCCAAAGACTCAGTTTAAGGCTTGATTGATTGAGGGAAACATGACCGATTTAGAGGGCAAAATAGTGACGCAATCGCCCTAAGCAGGGGACTCTTTCAATTCGTCGACCAGCCCTTCGCAGGCATCCATCAATAGGTCAATAACGTAGCGAAATCCATCCGCGCCGCCGTAGTAGGGATCGGGCACTTCGGTGTCATCATGGCTGCGACAAAAGTCACACATCATCTTCACTTTGTCGCGATACTGTTGCCGTTGGTCAAGCGCCAGGATGTTGTTGTAGTTATCCCGGTCCATCGCCAGAATCAAGTCAAATTCGTCGAAATCGTAGATGGTGAGCTGTCGCGATCGCCCCTTCAGCTCAAT
>JBCCTE010000209.1:0-5976 GCA_039198915.1 Cyanobacteria bacterium P01_D01_bin.73
ACCTGGTTGCAGAACAGCTTGATTTGCCCCTTGGTCACGTCCACATCGGGCTTTAACTTGGGGAAGTACAGAATGCCGTTGACGACAAAGGGATAGTCCGTGTTGAGGTGAACCCACAGCAGTGGCTCATCCTGGAACGGGTGCAAATAGCGATAAAACTCTAGATAGTCTTCCTTTGTAAGGTCCTTGGCGCTCTGTTTCCAAAGGGCTTTCTCCTGGTTGATGCGCTCCCCGTTGAGGTTGATGGGGTGGGGCATAAAGTCGCAGTATTTTTTGACGATGCTGCGAATGCGCGCTTCTTCTAGATAATCCTCTTCCTCTTCCATCAGGGTCAACGTAATCGTTGTGCCCCGCTCGGTGCGCTCCGAATCACTTAGCTCAAATTCCGTCGAGCCATCACATCGCCAGTGCACCGCCTGAGCGCCGTCTTGGTAGGACAGGGTGTCGATTTCAACGATATTCGCCACCATAAAGGACGAGTAGAAACCCAGACCGAAGTTACCGATGATGGTTTCGTCGGAGTCCTTAAACTTTTCAACAAACTCCTCAGCGCTGGAGAAAGCCACCTGGTTGATGTACTTTTCAACCTCCTCCGCCGTCATTCCGATGCCGTTATCGGTAATGGATAACTGTTTATTTTCTTTATCGATCGCAATATCAATCGCTGCCGTGCTGGGGTCAAAGGTTTGCCCACTGCTGTAGGTCGCCATTTTTAGCTTGGCGATCGCATCAATGCCGTTTGAAATAAGCTCCCGCAAGAAGATTTCGTGGTCGGAATAAATCGACTTCTTGATGATGGGGAAAATATTCTCGGTATGGACTGTAATATTTCCGCGCTTTGCAACAGTTGCCATAGGTGCCTTTAAATTCGACCAGAACTCAACCAGGCTACAGGGTAGCGCGGCGATTTTGTTCATGCAGTCGGATAGTGATGCGGATTTCCCTACTGCGTCAAATGGCGTTGCAGAATTAGGAGAGGAAATCAGGATGACGGGTAGGTAAAGGCTTGGTGACGTCTCGAATAGTGCATGAGGAGTCGAATGGATATCTTCAACTTGACTGATCAGGGCACCTCAAAATCAGGGGAGCACAGCAGGCACGTCTAATTCAAGACGGACAGCGCATCGCTGCTTTTGACCTGTTGGCGATCGCGCAGCATTTTCGTTAGCGCAATTCCTCGACAAAATCCCATCCAAGCGCCGTTGATTGCACCATTGATTGCGAAAAATGGGACGGAAAAGTTATTCATCAAATTGAAGGTGAGCATTGCGGCTGCGTAGAAAACTAGCACTTCTAAAAGCCATCCCAAGGCACAGAAGGAAAGCCAGCGGCCAGCCTTAGGGAAGTGCGATCGCAACCACCACCAACGAATTCCATCCAGGGCGAACCCGCATATCGGCAGGATCACCAGTGCAGTTCCATCAAAGGGGAACCGCGTCCCAATCATTATTAGACCGAACAGGAACAACATCATTCCCGCCTTTATCCCGCACCAGACCATGCCCATGGGAATGCGATAGAGCCGAAGCGTCCGCCATTCGAGCCATCCAACAATCAGCCCCCCAGTTAAAACGCAGAGGAATAGGGCTCGGCTTTCCCCTTGTGCCAAGGTAAGTAGTGCTCCAAATATTGCTGCTCCCACCGCTGTGATCAGTGTCCAACTCAGCCAAATAGGAGGCAATTTTACGTTGGTATTCGCTTGAAATGTCATAGAGATAGCGCTGTCAGTGAGCCGCATCGCAGTATTAAGACCACAGTATTAAGTCGGAAAATCGAGTGCTGTGGGTGTTGAGGCGCTGGAAAAATTGTTCTCGCGCTTTTGGCGATCACGCACCATCATCGTTAATGCTAGACCCCGAAAAAATCCAATCCAAGCGCCGTTAATTGCCCCATTAACCGCCACAAAAGCAACCGTACTGAACTTGGCGAACTCAATGGTGTAGACGCCAGCAAACAAGATAATGAATGCGTCCAACACCCACCCAAGGGCGCACAGAAATAACCACCACTGGGCATTGCGAAAGTGCGATCGCAACAGCCACCATCGCGGCACATCCATGGCAAAGCCCCACACCATCAGCCACCAGTGCCCTCCACTGTTGAGAAAGTTAAACACATCTTGCTGGGTGCCATAGACAAAACCCAACAGCAAAATCATCACCCCAGGCTTCAGCCCACACCACAGGGGCGACATGGAAATGCGATACAGCCGCAGGGTGCGCCATTCCAGCCCCCCTACAATCAACCCACCCACCAAAGCGCCCACCATTAGCAGGAGAATTTCATCACTGTTACTGCGGTTAAATGGGTCTAAGAATTCGAGAAATCCACCGAAAATTGCCGCAGCGATCGCCGTCATAACCGTCCAACTCAAAAGAATTGGCAGCAGTTTTTCTTGTTTTTTTACCGAAGAAATCATGGGGGAAACCTATAGATTAGAATTCGATTGGAAAGAGGCAGTGGGAGCAACGTTTTTAGGGGCTTGCCTTCGGCGATCGCGCAGCATGATAGTCAGCGCAACGCCCCGACAGAAGCCCATCCAAGCGCCATTGACAAACCCGTTAAACGCAACGAGGGCGATGCTGAGATCGGAAGCGGCACCGATGGTGTGAGCACCCACCCAAGCCAAAATGGGAGTATCAATAAGCCAGCCCAAACCGCAAAATAACGTCCACCATTTGGCATTACGGAAGTGCGATCGCAACAGCCACCATCGGGGCACTTCCAACGCAAGACCCCACCAAATTATCGAATTGATTAATTTCTCGTTCGTGCCAGATACGATGAACATCGCGATCAACAACATCAGCATCCAGACTGGCTGTAGCACGAACCATAGGGGGGATATGGGGATGCGGTAGGCGCGCAACGTGCCCCATTCCAAACATCCAACAATTAGCCCACCCCCAAAAACGCCCACAATCAGCCGCAATATTCCGTCGGCACCTTCGGTGGGCTCCACCAGGTAAAACACAACGCTGCCGAAAATTGCCGCAGCGATCGCCGTCATCACCGTCCAACTCAGAAGAATCGGCGGCGTTTCTTTATTGCTTTTCCTGTGGAGCATGGTTGTGAAAAAACTCAGAGTGCAATAGACAGGCGGCGCGGTCTGGATATTTTGAGCTATTGATTTGAGCTATTAAGAGGCGGCAGGTGCAGTGTTTCCAGTGGCAAGCCTACGGCGATCGCGCAGCATAATCATCAGGGCAATGCCGCGACAAAGCCCAATCCATGCGCCATTGAAGGCACCGTTAAAGGCAATAAAAACTAATTCAGGCTCAAAGAGTTCAATGGTTGCAATGCCGACGCCGAAGAAGATGGCTATATCAACGACCCAACCCAGGGCGCAGAAAAATAGCCAAAACCAGGTTTTTGGGAAGTGCGATCGCAACAGCCACCAGCGACTGCCGTCCAGAATCATTCCCCATACCGGCAGCAGCCAATAGGTGTCCCCCGCCACTACCTGATCAATGTGAAAGAGCGCACTGATGATCGCCACCAAAATGCCAGCATTTAAGCCGCACCACACAAACCCAATGGGGATCCGATACAGCCGCAGGATTTGCCACTCCAGCCAACCGACAATTAGCCCTCCCATCAGCACTGCGACAACCAAGCGACCAAATTCATCACCGTTGTTATTGCTAATGACATACACAAGGACGCCGAAAATACTCGCCCCCAATGCAGTCATCAAAGGCCACAACACTGCAATCGGTGGCAGCCCATCGCGGGCGGGGCTGGAGACAGGTGACTGAGTCATAGGGGTTACGAGAAGCGTCACCTTAGAGTGTGGCGGTAATCCCTGAGCTGAGGTTGTCGACCTTGTGCCAGTTTCTGGGCCGCCGGGGAAAATCTATCCAAGGGGAGGACGTCTTCTCCCTAGGGCGCATCATTAGCCAATCCTAGAAGCCTTGAGATGTAGGAGATAGGGCCTATCCAAACAATAAAACAGGGGCTGTAAACCCTATGGTGTGAAGTTTTGAAGTTTAACTATGGCTTGATTATGGTTGCTCCTAGGAAATAACTTCGACCTGCCGTAGTCTGCGCACTCGATATCCACCTAGTGCAATTAGCATGCCTAAGCTGGCAAACAGTGCTGTCTGAAGTGCTATTCCGGCCCCAGTTCCAACGCCAAAAATTTCGCCAAAGACTTGAGCTAGCCAGCCATTGGATTGCATGGCTGGCTCAAAAACATAGTCTGCTAAAGGTCCAGCGATCGCCGCCCCTAATGTTCCAACGAGATTAACGATGAGATAGCGGGTAGCAAAAACACGCCCCTGCACACCAGGCTCTACCCTAGTTCGCCAAATGGCTTGACTGCAGCTTCCTGGAAAAGGGGAACAAAAACCGCCGATTAGTCCCGTAATGGTGAAGGTGGCAACGGAGCTTTTGGCTAAGGCTAATCCAATCAACGCGGCTTTCCAAATAGCGTTGCCAATTAAGACTCCATGAATTCGCCGCTTAGGTCCCCCCCAAATCCCTAAGGTCACTCCACCCAAAAGTCCGCCCAGCCCGAAAAATGCAAACATTGAGCCTAATACTGAGGAATCGGTGCTGGTGCGGGAAAATGCCATCGGGAATAGGTTGGTGAAACAGATGCTGTCAATAAAGCTGTTAATCATAAAAAAGCCTAACAACACTTTCAAGCTGGCACTTCGCCACAAATAGCGAATACCAAATAGAAGGCTTTTCCAGGTTTTATCTGAAGCAGGGGAGTCAGAGATTGATTTTGGTTTGGGTGGCTGGGGAATTTTGACCAGGCTGAGGGTGGCGATCGCCACCCCAAACGTCATTAGGTCCACAAAAAACACTCCACTTAATCCAGCCGTAGCATAAACAATTCCGGCAGAGGCTGGGATAACGATATAACTGCTGGATAGCTGGATGGAGTCCAATGCAGATGCGCGAGCATAGTGCTTTTCTGGGACCAATAGCGAGACTGAGGCAGAGTGCGCTAGCCCTTGAATTCGCCCGAATAGTCCACTTGCTGCTCCAGAAATATAAAGATGCCAAATTTGTAAGTGATCGCTCAGCAATAGGATCAATAGCGCGATCGTGGAGAGCCCGGCCGCCAAATCACCCAGCAACATTAGATATTTGCGATTGAAGCGATCGACCCAGACACCAGCAAACGGTGAAATCAGCAATTGCGGAATTTGGGTAGCCACAAAAATCAGGGAGAGTGGAGTCGCTTGCCCTGTTAATTCCCAAGCCCAGATTGTGATGGCAAAATTAGTCATCCCAGAGCCAAGGATGGAGGTAAATTGCCCCAGCCAGATGATCAGAAACGTTTGCATAGTCAGCGAATCAGCCCATGGGGCGAGAAGCAGGGAAACAGGGAAAACCGGACTTAATCCGTTGTTCTAAAAGCTTTCTTGAGGCTAATAAAAAAACACTCCAGCAAGCTTAGGTTGGATAGGATTTTCTCGATACGGATTTTGACTCTGAAACGCATTTTTTTGCCCCTATTCGCGCCTTGGGCAGGATGGCTGAATAGAGCCGGCATTGAAAAGCTCCGACTTTATGGGAGATCGATTGAAAAGAAGTGGCGATCGCGAATCTGCACAAGCTGATCTGAAACAGCAGACTCGTGAAATATGGTCCCTCAAGCCCCAGACCAAAGACACTACGAGGAGCGGACTTCGGCTAGCACCCCCCTCGCGCTCATTCACGAAGTGTTGACGAAGCCAACAGTACAGATTTAAATGTCGTTGTTGCATCGACTATCAACGTAACAACGCCCTCGGGCTCCTAAATTGATGACAGCCCCCATGGCATAATTTTGCAAATAATTATCATTAAGCCAGCTGCCAAGTGTTGCAGTTGCACTCTGCTGCACTATGGCAATCCCTTTTTTCAATCAAGACTCAGACTATTTGCACCGTGTAGCCCTGCCCAACTTGAGGGGATAAAACTTGGATCTGATCGGACGAGTCGGAGTGCAGCAGCCGTGAATCATTGGGGCTACCACGG
>JBCCTE010000210.1:0-5928 GCA_039198915.1 Cyanobacteria bacterium P01_D01_bin.73
GTAGTTCAACTGGTTAGAGCACCGCCCTGTCACGGCGGAAGTTGCGGGTTCGAATCCCGTCGGTCCCGTTTTTAAGTTGAACTTGCTTGAGAGCTGCACTGTACTCAGTAATTGCACCGCTCTGGAGACGAATTAAATAGCTAGTTGATTCAAGCCAGAACTCAGTGGTTTATCGACTGAACTCACCTACTGAGGCGATGGATCTCGTAGGTCATTAGTGATGCCTATGAAAACAATCACCTGAATTCAATTTTCTTACAAAACTGCATTACAATGAACGCTTGCGTCAGGCTAGCAGATGCTTATTTGGGCTTTAATTCTGCGGTCTGGGCAGCACCAAATAAGCTTTCCGGTGCCCTGTTTTTGTCACTTTCGGACCACCCAGGTTTCACTGAAAGCGCTCCACACTGTTTTCTTTTGAGGGTTGTGCCGTGACTCGATCCAATATGGATTTCCTTGCTGAAACCGATCCGCTAATTAACGAAATTATTGGCCAAGAGCTGCAGCGACAGCGGGATCACCTAGAGCTAATTGCCAGCGAGAATTTTACGTCTCCGGCTGTAATGGCGGCTCAGGGTTCGGTTTTGACCAATAAGTATGCCGAGGGTCTGCCGGGTAAGCGCTATTACGGCGGCTGCGCTTTTGTGGATAAGGCAGAGGCGCTGGCGATCGCCCGGGTGAAGGAGCTGTTTGGTGCAGCGGCAGCGAATGTGCAGCCCCACTCCGGCGCCCAGGCGAATTTTGCCGTGTTCCTCGCGCTGCTGGAGCCCGGCGATACAATTTTGGGCATGGACTTGTCCCACGGTGGACACCTGAGCCACGGTTCTCCGGTGAATGTCTCCGGTAAGTGGTTCAACGTGGTGCAGTACGGCGTTAATAAGGAGACCGAGCGGCTGGACTTTGACCAGATTCGCGCCCAGGCTCTGGAGCACAAGCCCAAGATGATTATCTGCGGCTATTCGGCGTACTCGCGGGTGATTGAATTTGATAAGTTCCGGGCGATCGCTGATGAAGTGGGCGCGTACCTAATGGCGGATATCGCTCATATTGCGGGCTTGGTAGCTGCGGGAGTTCACCCCAACCCGGTGCCTGTCTGCGATGTGGTGACCACCACCACCCACAAAACCCTGCGTGGACCTCGCGGCGGCTTGATTTTGACCCGCGATGAGGAGCTGGGTAAGAAGTTCAACAAGGCGGTGTTCCCTGGATCCCAGGGTGGTCCCTTGGAGCACGTCATTGCGGCGAAGGCAGTGGCATTCGGCGAAGCGCTGAAGCCTGAGTTCAAAACCTATGCGGCCCAGGTGATTGAAAATGCCCAGGCGCTGGCAGCTCAACTTCAAAAGCGTGGCTTAAAAATTGTCTCTGACGGCACCGATAACCACGTGATGTTGGTGGACCTGCGATCAGTGGATATGACCGGTAAGGAAGCGGATCGCCTGATGAGCGAAATCAACATTACCGCCAACAAAAACACTGTTCCCTTTGATCCCCAGTCTCCCTTCGTAACCAGTGGTCTACGCCTGGGTTCTCCGGCGATGACCAGTCGCGGTATGGGGACGGCGGAATTTGCCACTATCGGCGATATTATTGCGGACCGGTTACTGAATCCGACCGATGAGGCGATCGCTGATAAGTGCCGCGCTGGAGTAGCAACCCTGTGCCAGGGCTTCCCGCTTTATGACCACCTGCGCATTGCAGAGCCTGCGCTGGTCTAGCGAATGCCAATGCGTAATCGGCGTTAGATTTCAGGGAAATCCGGGCTGAATGGGTTACAAACCAGGGAAGCCCGTGTGATTTCTGTTAGCTAACGCCAAATTATTGCCAATTAAATTAAGAAAATGTAGGAAGTGGTGTTGTCTGCGGGCAACGCCGCTTCTTTTTATTTATTATTAGTTTTTTGACAAGAGCCTATTTAGAGCTTATCTCAAGCCTCACGACGTCTAAGCTTCGTCCATAAACACAGCCTATAAAGCAGCAACAAATACAACATCAAATTAATAGTAAATATGACAGCCTTAAACGTACGCCATCCCTATCTCAATCTTTCTCCCTATTCCCTCAATCACAAACGTCTGGCTGAATATTTATCGGAACAGCAGAATCTGCTAATCATTCAAGATTTAGATGGGGTTTGTATGGGGTTAGTTCGTGACCCTTTAAACCGCACTTTAGATGCTCAATATATTGAGGCGACTCGTCGATTGGCAGGACACTTTTTCGTCCTAACAAATGGGGAGCATTTGGGATCGCGAGGGGTGAATCGGTTGGTGGAGGCGGCGATCGCCAATCCGGCAGAAAATAACAGCTACTTACCGGGTTTGGCGGCGGGAGGCGTGCAGTGGCAGGCGGGCGACGGTCAGGTTAGCCACCCTGGAGTTAGTGATGCAGAACTGGCATTTTTAGCCGAGATCCCTGATATTTTTGCGGCGCGATTAACGCACTTTTTTGATTGTGTTTCTGGGCTGTTTGCTGGGAAAACATTGGACCGATTAGTGAAGGCTGCAGTGTTAGATAATGCGGCGTCACCGACGGTGAACTTGAATGAGTTTTATCAGTACCTACGGGACTGTAAACGATTAGAGACCTATCGCAGTTTGCAGCAGACCATGCGGGATTGTTGCGAACAACTGCTGGTGAAGGCAGAGCGTCAGGGCCTGAGCGATACATTTTTTATTCACTACGCGCCCAACGACGGTCGGAATAAGTATGGTCGCGAGCGGTTGCGGTTGGCGCGAACGAGTGATTCTGGGACGACGGATTTTCAATTTATGCTGCGGGGTGCCATTAAAGAAGCGGGGGTTGTGGCGTTATTGAATCGCTACTATGCCCAGAAAACGGGACGGTTTCCGCTGGGAGAGGACTTTAATGTACGCCAGGCTCCGCGATCGCTATCAGCACTGTCGGAATTGGTGCGGGAGAATTTTGACCCGTCGCAGATGCCGGTGATTGTAGGCGTTGGTGATACGGTGACTAGTCGGGTGGAGCGAGAGGATGGTGTGCCGGTGGTGCGCCGTGGGGGGAGCGATCGCCTGTTTTTGCAGCTAATCCAGGATTTGGATCGCCGCAATGTGGTGGTCTATGTGGACAGTAGCCAGGGTGAGGTGAAAAACCGTAAGCCCCTCAAAATTGAGGAGCGTGATGGGGAGGCGCAGGTGATTGAGGGACCTGGCGATCGCGATGATCTGGACGATCCGTTGACGCTGGATGTTGTGTTTCCAGGCGGGCACGAGGAGTACATTAAAACCTTCCAGGCGATCGCCAACCAATGGTCAAGCCGATGGCGGGAGAATTAAAGCACTGGGAGTCCAGAGGGTCCCTGACCCTTTGGTGGAGATGTGGGGCAGCGCTCCCAAAGGCAACGGCTTCAACGCTGGTTAGAACGTCATAGGCGATCACCAAACAATGCCACCACGTGCCCCCAAGCATCTGCCGCCGCCTGGGCGTTATAACTGCCACGGCGATCGCAGAAAAAGCCATGATCCGCCCCATCGTACAGATGCAGCGTATGGTCCACTCCGTTCTCAACCAAAGCGTCCTTGATGGTATCGACATGGTCCGACGGAATTAGCCCATCGGCAGTGCCGAAAAATCCACAAAGCCGCCCTTTGATCTCACCAGTGCGGTCCACCGTTGCCCCAGCCTCCCCTGGGCACCAGGTCGTGATCCCAGCGCCATAGAAAGACGCCGTCGCAGCCATATCGGGCAAAGTCGCCGCAAGATATACCACATGCCCACCAAAGCAAAAGCCAATGCTGCCGCAAGGTCCTGCCTTGCCTTGGGGGAGCGATCGCCCGTAATCCATCGCCGCATGAACATCCCGCAGTAGCTCATCGGCGCGGGTTTGTTCCTTATACTTGCGCCCTTCCACCACCGCATCAGCATCGTAGCCCCGCTCGAAATTCTTGATCTGTCGCTGATAAATTGCTGGGGCGATCGCCACGTAGCCCAACTTGGCTACCCGTTCGGTCACGTCACGAATGTGGGCATTAACGCCAAAGATTTCCTGGATTACCACCACGGTGGAAAAAGTTTCCCCCGCCGCTGCCTCTGGAATCGCGGCATAGGCGTCAATGGCGATCGCCTCAGCCCCTGTGCCCGACTGTAGCCCCACCCACTCCGTCCGAATCGTTCGTTCCATCAATCCTCCTCCAAGCCAACGGCCGATAATTTTTGACCAGTGCCGTGATTATCGCTTTGAAGGTCGCGACTCTGGGAGCTATTGTCTTGATGACGGTTTTGGCGGGTGGGGCGGATAGTTTGGCGGGTAGTTTGGTGGGTAGTTTGGCGGATAGGATTCGCTCCAGCCTCGAATCGACTCCCGGTAGGCTTTCAGAGTATGGCGGGCAATGTCGGACCAGCGGTAGTTAGTGGCGGCGCACTGGAGAGCCTTTTCACCCCGTTCTCGTCGCAAATTGGGGCGCGTCAACGCTTCACGCAAAGCCGTCGTCAAGGTTTCCTGATCGTGGTCGCAAATCCACCCTGCCCCCGAATTGGCAACTGTGGGCCAAATATGGACGCCTCGCGAAATCACCACCGGCAAGCCCGCTGCCATTGCTTCCGCCACCGCCAGCCCAAAGTTTTCGTAGTAGGACGGCAGTACAAACACATCCGCCTTAGCGAGTATTTCTTGCTTGCGCTGCCCCGAAATAAAGCCGGTGATTTGGGTGCGATCGCGCAGCCACCGCGACTGGAGGACCAGCTTGTCGATGGTTTGTTCGTAGACGGGGTCCTGGGGATTAGAGCCCGCCAATATAAACCGGAAGGGCACCCCCTCTTGGGCCAAGGACTCCAACGTCGGCAGCAGCAGATCAAGCCCCTTCTTCGGGGCGATGCGTGACATGTACAGCAACAACGGAAGATCGCCCTGCTGAGCCTCTGGAGGGGGAGGCGAAGGTTCTGGTGAAGGGGCGATCACTGAGTCCGATGGGGGGGAGGGTGATCGGAACTGGACGGGCGATCGCGCCGATAATGCTCTAGATTGCTCAGGTGTATCGTTGGGGATACCTACGCCAACGGGAATAATGACCGCCGGAGTCAGGGTGTCGAACCGTTCTGAAATCCGCGCCTCCTCCTGGCTAGTAAAATGCAGCGCCGCCGCTCCAGCAATATTGCCTCGCTCAAAAATCCACGCATAGATTCGCTTAAGCAGCCGCTTCTGCTTCAAATCCAGCGGGTCCAGGGTGCCTAGGGGGCGCAGCCAGTAGGGCAGCCCAATCCACCGACAAATGGTTGCAGCTAGGGTGCTGATGGGGGAAAACAGAGCATGGATGTGGGCAATGTCGTAGTCTTTGCCGTTGCGCAGCAGCCAGATCAATAGCTGCGGAGAGAATTTGTAGCGATGGATGGGAATGCAAGGAAAGTAATGAACTTCGTAGCCCTCCTCCTGGACCCCCTGATCCACCGGTACATCCAGAGGAGCCTCGCCGCGATCGCCATTTAGGTTGGTGGTCAATATTGTTACCTGGGCTCCCGCCGCGGCTTGCCAAGCACTCAGCCCTCGCACCATCTGACTAGGACCGCCGTATACCAGAGCGATAGACGGCACAATTTGCAAAATTCGCATCACATTTGCATCAAGTCGAAGAATAAGAGCGGGAAAGTGAAAGGCGAGAAAGGCTTGAGCGCTTGCATTAACGTTAATCGCGAGCCTTGTGTACCGTGCCATCCAATTTAGCCGGGCGATCGCTGATTGGCAGTAGCGATGCCCTGAAGCCAATTGTTCAAGGGGAAGACGAAACCTTCACAGACTCTATTCATGGGATTGCCCCATCAGATCCGGGTAACA
This sequence comes from Cyanobacteria bacterium P01_D01_bin.73, assembly GCA_039198915.1. Taxonomy (GTDB): domain Bacteria; phylum Cyanobacteriota; class Cyanobacteriia; order CACIAM-69d; family CACIAM-69d; genus CALGDE01. The sequence continues at coordinate 5,786 of JBCCTE010000210.1, forward strand.
AGGCCGAGTGTTGTAACATTTCTGGGCGAAAAGCCTTTTGGACCGATTGAGCCGGTTGGGCAGTTATTTGAATCGACAAGTTTTTTGACGAGTTTTCCTAACTGCTTTTTTCAACTATAAGTAACCCCTCAGTCCTGACTAAA
>JBCCTE010000211.1:0-5920 GCA_039198915.1 Cyanobacteria bacterium P01_D01_bin.73
AGGCGGTGTCCCACGGCTGTGTGCGGATGAAAAATGAAGATGTCATCGCTCTGTTTGAACAAGTGGAAGTCGGGATGACGGTGGTGGTTAAGCCGTAACCTTGGTTTTGAACCAGCCACCCCAACTACGAAGGATTATTTGAAGTGGAAATTAGTGAGGAATTAAGCGTTTTGACGATTTGAACTGGAATCGTTGAGAAGTAGTTTCGCTGAAAAATATCCTCTTGAATTGCCGCGATTAAGCTCTTAGATTTCGACTCGAAGTTTGCTTCGGAGGTCGATGGAAATTCATCGGTTAGTTTGCTATTTACCGACAAACTAAGGTAACCACTTTCCTCGTCTTCTTGAACACTAATTTGCTGTTGTTTTAAGGCATCGAAGCCCAGCATCAAAATCTCCGAATTGATTTTGAGCTTGTTCTGAATTTGATCGCGATAAATCCCCGTTTCAGAACTCACCAAGTATTTTGCAAGTCCCATAAATTGTGTATAAATTTTCTGGGCGCTATCCACGACATCCTGCGGCTGACCGGAATAGGTCAATGCCAATGCGCAATCGTGAGCGATCGCCCGCTTAATCCAGTCCTGCCAATCTTCCCAGCGTTGGGGACATATCGGCACCTCCAGGATTTCTTCGGCGCAGGTGGCGATCGCCTGATAGCGTTCATCCTCCGATAGCGATCGCCAATCATAGACTCGAATCGGCTCCAAAATTGCTGCCGGCCTATTGTCTAAATCTCCTTCATTTTCAATGGCTTTTAAGGCTAATAAACGCACCTCGTACTGTTTTTTATTGGTATTAAAATCAAGCTCAACTAAAACGTCACATTTTCCTTGAGGAACCTCATCTCGATAATGCTCCCACCAGGTTCCCGAGCAGCCTGCTCGGTTTGTGTCGTCACAAAGATTAAATAGGGTGCGGATGTACTTTAGCTTTGTATTTTTTGAGTCCTTAATATTGGCGTTGTAGACATCGGTGAACCATGCATTTTTTATCAGTAATTTCGGCTGAGGATTTCCCATGCCGCAGGGCTCAATTAACTTCAGTTCTTGGAAGAGTTCCTGCCCCAAATCGTCAACCGTAACCGTTAAATCCGCCTGGTTTTCGAGCTGATTTTTTGTGAATCCTGAGCGATCGCCCCCCGCATCTCCCCAGCGCTGTCCCAAATCGTGATTTAGCGCCTGAGTCAGCAGCGCCACATTTTCCGCCTTCATCATCACCCCCGCCGCCATGGGATGACCACCGTAGCGATGCAGCAAATGCTGGTGGCGGTGCAGAATCTCGTACAGGTCTAACCCCGCCACTGATCGCGCCGAACCCCGCGCCCACTCGCCATCGATCGCCAGCAACAGCACCGGTCGATCCCACCGCTCCGCAATTTGCCCCGCCACCAGCCCCAAAATCCCCACCGGCCAGCCCGCCTCCGCCAGCACCAGCATATGAGTGGTTGAACGATCCACCTGCCCTAGCTGCTGCTCAATATCCCAAACCAATCGACGCTGAAGTTCCTTGCGACGACTGTTGGCAAGCTCCGTTTCCGATGCCAGCTTGCGACATTCCTGGGCATCGGTGCTGGTCAGCAAAGCCACGCCAAACTGCGCATCGCCGTGGATTCGGCTGATGGCGTTAATGCGCGGACCGATGCCAAAGGAAATATCCGTGGGGCGATCGCCCTGACGTTTGCAAGCTTCTAATAGATGTCGCAACCCCGCCCGCTGCGTTTTTTGCAACTGCTGAATCCCCCGCTGCGCCAGGTACCGGCAATCCCCCCGCAGCTCCACCAAGTCCGCAATCAGCCCGATCGCCACCAAATCCAGCAAATTCTCCAGCGGTCGAGTCGGTACCTCCGGCAGCGCAGCATACAAAGCCTCCACCAGCTTGAACGCAACTGCCACACCGGACAGTGTCGCCAGCGGATGATCGGTGGGGAGCGATCGCGGATTAATCACTGCCAACGCTGGAATGGTTTCGTCCGGCAGAGTGTGGTGATCCGTGACAATTACATCGATCCCCAGCTCCTGCGCCAAGGTCAATTCCGCCAAATTCGTACTGCCCGTATCGCAGGTGACCACCACCGTAACGCCCTGGTCCGCCAGCGATCGCAACCCCGACTCATTCAACCCATGGGATTCCGTCAGACGATTGGGGATCGTATAACTCAGGCGCTCACACTCGAAAAATCCGCCCAACCCCTCAAACAAAACCGCCGTCGCCGTCAGCCCATCCGCATCAAAATCTCCCCAAATTGCAACTTTCTCATCCCCGTCTCGAGCCTGTACTAATCGTTGGACGGCTGTGGCGATCGCCGGTCCAAAAGCTTCGGGGGGCGTGGGTTCATATTGATCGGGATCAAGAAATTGCGCTAGAGCAGTTTGGTAATCTTGTCCCTCGTTAGCAGTCCAAAGGTCTTGGCGCTGCCATAGAAGCTGGGCGGCGAATTTTCCCGATCCCCGATAGTTGCGACCACGTTTTTGCAGTGTTGCGATCAAAAAGGACCGCACCCAGTCCACAAACTCCGGGGGCGGTCCTTCACGGGGGAGCGATCGCGCTCTAGCCACCGTAATTCCAGCCGGTGCTTTCCAAGATCAGCGAATCACCTTCGCGGTGGATTCCAGCACCCACAACCTCACTCACAAACACCGTGTGGTCACCTTGGGGCACCGAGCCAATCACCTTACACTCCACATAGCCCAAGGTATCGGAGACGATAGGGCACTTCGTTTGTTCGCCCAGGTAAAACTCCACATCCTCAAACTTGTTGCCCACCCGACGGCGCGGCTTAAAGAAAGACGCAGCCAAATCCTTCTGCCCCGCCTCCAGGAAACTCAGGGCAAACACCTTGCTCGCCTCAATCATGGAATGGGAAATCGACTCCCGATTTACACAATTCACAACCAAAGGCGGTTTGAAAGAACCCTGCATTACCCAGCTAGCGGTAAATGCGTTTACGTCCTCGCCGCTTTCGTCGCGCGTCCCACAGATGTATAGCCCGTGGGGAATCTTGCGCAGCATCACCTTCTTAGCGTTCTCGTCCAACATTAAATTCCAATCCTTTGGCGATGACTATCTCTAACAGTTTGCCATGGTGTCCTATCGGGATGAGCATTAAGCTACCACCGGTTTTGCAATATGTCCCCAGTACATTTTCCACTTGCTCACAGCGACTAGATATAGTTACTGGGATGCTGCATCCGGCAACTTTGCAGCGTTAAGAATCCGGGATACATCGCCCGAAGTTGAAAGGAATGGGTAGGCTGCCTCGATTAGGGGGAAACCTAACTGTGACGATGGTAACTGTGATGGTTAACTGTTGGGTGATCGCAGCCTACCGCTTCAGGAAGTACTGCCCTCTTAGGCAAAAAAAATCTGGGGACGAAACCTTCATTACTCTTGAGTTTGAGGTTTAATTGACGGTAGTCCCCACTGCCCAAAGGAACTATTGGCCCTGCTATTATGTCTCCTGACTATGTGCAACGGTTTGTAACGACACCGGTCCGTCGGCTAACAACCACTAGCCCTTACGCCCCATGACCTGTCAGCCCCCTTCAAAATCTATTTCATCACCTGTCAAGTCCATGGCTCGATACCCCATCTACGTTGGCAGCTTAGGACTGGCGTTAACGGCTGTTCTGACGGCTCCTGTTGCGATCGCCCAGGATGCGGGTGGAAGTGGCGCGGCAGCCCTGCAAGCTCCCCCGGCACCCGTCGCTCCCCCAGCACCCGTAGCGCCTCCTCGGGTGGCTCCCCCTCGTGTTGCCCCCAGAACGCCGGTAGTCGCACCGCCACGGGCAGTTCCTAATCCCCGCCCCAAGCGATCGCCCGCCCCCATCAATATCCCCAGCGCCCCAGTCGTCAGACCGCCCAATATTCCCTCCAGCACCGGCAGCGGCTTTATTGATCGCAGCAAGAATTTTGATCTAGGCGCCACCCAGCCGGTAGGAGACGTGCAGTTTTCAACCCGCCAATCAGCTGGGCGATCAGGCGTAAAGGGCAGCGGTCGAAATGGCGTGTTGGGAACGATTCCTAGAGGAGCAAGCCCCGCGACTAATTTGGGGCGTCTAGCTGGGTCTTTGCCCGACGTCCCCGCCTCCGTGCGCGTTGGTCCTCTCTCCGTCAGCGCCAAAGGCATTGGCATTGGTAGCAACTTTTTCTTCCGCACTGAACGACCCAAGGGTATTGCAGGGAACAACGACAAAGGCTTTGTCTTCCCCCTCAGCGTCCCCAGCGCCATTAGCTCCACCTTTGGCTGGCGGACCCACCCCGTTCTTGGCTATCGACGCTTCCACGCCGGTACCGACTTTGCCGCTTCCATGGGCACCCCAGTGACGGCGGTGCTATCGGGCAAGGTTACCTGGGCAAACTTCCTGGGCGGCTATGGTTTGGCGGTGGCTCTGGAGCATAAGGACGGCACCCAAAAGACGCTGTATGGTCACCTGTCGGAAATTTTCGTTAAGCCAGGTGATCGCATCAAACAGGGCGAAGTCATCGGTCGCGTCGGCAGCACCGGTCTATCTACTGGTCCCCACTTACACCTAGAAGTTCGCGAGTTCCGCCAGGGAAGCTGGGTGGCGCTGAATCCTGAGAAGTTCCTTGCCTCCGTTGGGGCTCCCGTACCGGTGACGGAGGTGGATAAAAACAAGGATCCATTTGAGCTGATGATGACACGGCTGATTGCGGCGATGGAAGAATCCCACCGTGAGCAGTATGACAATGAAGATTTGGATCGGCTAAAAGCTGCGGAAAAATCCGGTAGCAATGACGGTGATCGCGACCTAGAAAAACCCGCTTCGATCAAGTTGCCGACACCGGGACGAGATGATCGCATTGAGCTTGACGCTGAAGCTAACAACGGGAGTGGAGATGCCGCCGAGTCTGCTGCCAATTCGCGTCCCGTTCGACGTCCCCGTATCACCCCCTAGCGCCGCTCTACTCCTTGGCAGGCGTTGGGGGAACCGTCCGACGCAAAGCCAGGGAGAATTTGAGTAGAAATTTTGACGCTAATGACGCCGAATTAGGCGGGGAGCTGGGTGTGAGCGCTGTAAATGGAAGCGTAGATGGAACTGTGAATGGAAATGCTGAAACGCCGGTAGCTGGTGGGCATGTCCTAATCCTGGGATGTGGATATGTGGGCAAGGTGATTGCTCAGCAGTGGCGCGATGCCGGAGTGACGGTGACTGCGACCACGACCAGCCCAGACCGAGTGGCGGAGTTGGAGGCGATCGCCCATCGGGTGTTGGTGTTGGATGCGACGGAGCCGGAAAAGCTGCGGGAAGCTTTGGAAGGGCAAGACACCGTGCTGATGGCGATCGGGGCGAAGGGACCGCAGGATTATCGCCATGCCTACTTGGAATGTGCCGAAGCGGTGGCGGCGGTGATCCCCGAGTTCCCCGCAATACAGCAAATTATTTACACCAGCAGCTACTCCGCCTATGGCGACTACGGCGGCGATTGGGTAACTGAAGAAACGCCCCTGAAGCCCAACACTCCCAACGGAGAAATTTTGGCGGCGGCGGAACAGACAATTCTCGGCATAAACGAAGCGGCAGCTCAATCGACGGGGGCGATCGCCTGCGTCCTGCGACTGGGAGGAATCTGCGGCCCTGGCCGCGAGGTGGTCAAAATCCTAAGCCGCGCCGCTGGGATGACGCGCCCTGGAGATGGCAAAGGCTGGGCCCATTGGACCCACCGTGATGATGTAGTGGGGGCGATCGCCTGGGTTCGACAACAGCGACTGTCCGGCGTCTTCAATGTGGTCCAGACCGAGCCCATCCTTCAAAAAGATCTGTTCGAAGAAGCTCTTACCAAGGCGAATCTACCGGGAGTGACTTGGGATCCCAACGCCTCTAACCGAAAAAGCTATAACGTTCGTGTCTCGAATCGCCGCCTTCGCGACTCTGGCTACGTGATGAAATATCCGACTG
>JBCCTE010000212.1:0-5896 GCA_039198915.1 Cyanobacteria bacterium P01_D01_bin.73
TACGGGCCACCAAATCCAGCCCCCACCGCGCCACATGGCTCCAGTAGCGCAGCTCCTCACCAAATACCTGCTCCTCACCCCGAGCTAGGGGAAGTTCCCGCAGAAAGGAGATCGCCGTCTCAATCTCTAACGTAAAGCCCGTCACCCACCAGTTTTGCAAGGTGATTTTGCCCGCCGCATCCTCTGGGATGGGCTCTGCGGCTAGCAGCGGACTATGGGCTTTATCCACCGTCGGTAGGGCGATCGCAAAAGTGCGCGATTTCCCCTTCGCCAACGCCGCCGCAGTATCTGCCGATAAATGTCCGTCCTTCCCCAGACTTTGTAGCCACTCTTTAAATGCCTTTGGGGCAAGGATGCGAGGATGGGGTGCCACCTCCCAGTTCATCGTTTTCTTTGCCTTCAAGGGTTGCCATGCCTCGCCCCAAATCCAAAACTGTTGGGTCTGAGGATGCCAACTGCCGTGTAAGACTGCCATAGGTGGGAACAGGAAAAGATGCTAGAAAACGGTCGCTCCGCGACGCTTGACCCCATCGATCAACTCAAGAAAGCGCCACGGTTAAAAACACTGAAAAGCAATGACCACACCTTAGACTTAGAAGTCGCGATCATCTGACACCAGTTTATGAGGATGCGTTAGACGCTTGGTCTCCCGCAACGGAAATATACCAGGTTGCCAGTGCCCCCGCGATCGCCACTCCCGCCAATGTAAACAACACCGTCGGCAGCCCCACCCAGCTTTCCGCCAAGCTGGCCAACGCCAACGGCAAACTCAGGGCAATATTAATGGCGTTATTTTGCAGCCCAAACACCTTGCCATGCATAGCTTCCGGCGTAGTGTTTTGAATCGTCGTCTGCATCGGAATTCCGCTCAGGGCACAACCGATTCCCACCACCGCCAGACAAATCAAGGTGCCCCACAGGGTGTTCAAGTTAAATGCCAGCGCTACCAAGCCACCGGCTACCACCGTCGAGCCAATAAAGGATAGTCGAGTGTAAGGAATGCGATCGCCAAACTGCCCCAAAATCGCTGCTCCAATCGCCATTCCGACACCACCCATCGCCATCAACACCCCAAACTGAGATGCCTTCAGCCCTGGAATTAGCTCTGCGATCCGCACGGCAATCACCGCCAGTGCCGCCACAATGGAGAACAAAATCGTGAGCTGAATAATAGCGTTGCGAACAATCGGCGTCTTGCGCAGATAGTCCAATCCTTCTTTCAAATCCTCAAGAATATGGGGCTGCTCTTTGCTGTCTTTGTCGCGCTTCTCGCCGGTCTTCACCAATATCAGCAATAGCCCCGCCAGCAAATAGCTGCCACCCACTGCTAGTTCCTGACCCAAATCGGGACTGCCGGACCAAGTTTCTACCCAGCCATTAGCCACCGCCAGCAGCGGTTCCCCCAGGGCAAAACCAATAATCACTGCCCCCATCATCGTGGTGGTGTACAAGGAATTTGCCGACAGCAGGTTTTCCTTTTTGACCAACATGGGCAAGGTGGACTGCTCAGCGGGGGCAAAGTACTGGGTCAACGTGGAAACCGCAAACGTAATCCCCAACAGCGCAGCAAAACCAATGGGCGTGTCGTAATCTCCCACGGACCATACGGGAAAATCCTCCGTTGCCACCAGTAATAACGGCAACGCCAACACCAGCGCCCCCCGCACCACATTGGTCAACACCAAAACGCTTTTCTTCGGCCATCGGTCGACGTAAACCCCTGCCAAAGATCCAAACAGCACCGCCGGAATCGTGAACGCAATCATCACCGACGAGACCCAGCCGCTAATGGGCTGATCGGAAAGTTGGAAACGGCTAGCAATCAACGCGATCGCCATCACCAAAAATACTTTGTCCGCAAGCTGGGAAAAAATTTGTCCCGCCCACAAAATCAAAAACTGCCTATTTTTTAAGACCGGCCAAAATCCTCGATCTACCTCACCCGCACCATCAACAGCTAAAGCTGAAACGTCATGATCAGCTACGTCCTGAGAGAGATGACCATTCTGGCTCGCAGCGTTGCCGTTACCCTCTGATTTGCTTGGGGTACCGTTAGTCAGCTCTTTGCCCGCTAAATTTTTGCTGGCTATGCTCTTATCGTCATCCAGGTCGGCGGTAATACCTTCTTTTGCCATGGGAATTGCAGACTCTAGGGACGGGGTTGGGAGTAGGTGTCGATCAAGGTCGCCGAACGGATGGCCTTTCCTAAATGATATTGGGCATAGTGCCTAAGTGCGCGTTCAATTTGGATCCATGCCAGATGATCCCGTGGGGCGATCGCTGGAAGTCGCCAGTCGGAAAGTGGAACTGGCTCCGTTGTTTTCAGGGTCTGCGGTGTCAATGATTGCAACAGTACCAGCTCGCGAGCCGTTAACTGCCGAGGCATAAACCGCGCCCGCGTTCGAGGACTGGCTTGAGGATTGGACCGAGAAAGGTCAACCGCCTCCGGACCATCGACCCCGGTCAAAGCCCTGTCTAAGTCTGCCGCTGCTTCATCCACCTCCAGCTCTGGCACAGGCAAACCGTGTCCCGCCAACATTGCCGGGCTCGCCTGATTCAGCGCTCCCAAGCTGACAGTGCCACCGATCGCCGCACTGAACCCAATTCGCCACTTATGATTCTCCTCCGCCGGAGCCGCCACTGGTTGCCGAGTTAGCCCACAGGACCAAACCTGGGGAGCCACCCCCGCCACCCGCAGCAGATGGTAAACACCATGGCAAAGCAGGGACAGCACATCCACCGTACGCTGCTCTGGAGAGGGGGCGATCGCCAACGAATCCAGCCGTTGTAAATGCTCCAAGAGCGTATCGAACAACTCCGACTGGGGCTGCTCACTCAACGCCTGGGATAACACCAGCTCCGACCAATATTGCGCCGCCGCTAAGCGCCCCAAATCCCGACTGAGTCCGGGATAGGACACCACCAGCTCCGCTTGACCAATACGGTCCAGATTACGCCCCGGTCGGATGAGCAGTTGGTTCACCACAAACAAACGACTGCGCCCGCCAATTTTTGACTTCGGCTTCCGTGCCCCGGACGCCACCACCCGAATCAATCCTCGCTCCGGCGTCAGCACCGTCAGAATTACATCCGCCTCCCCCAGGGGCACTGACTTGAGGTTGATTCCCGTTACTTTGTAGGGCGATCGCCCCCCACTACCGCCCTGTGCCATGTTCACTGTCAATCACATCAAAATTCAGTCTAGTGGCAATCGAAACCGTCCTTGAGGGCTCCATCCCTGACGCCCTCTCCGGAAGGACAAGCGTTCAACACGAAAAAGCCATAAAGTTGGATGTGATTCAGGTAATCTTTGATGCCGCCACACCTGTGCCCCATGACTAACGCGGACTCCTCACCTAACCCTTTTCCCCAGCTAGACGGATATACCGTTACTGAGCTCCTCTACCTGGGAGCACGAACGGGAGTATATCGTGCCACACGTGACAAAGATGGGCGCTCAGTGGCGATCAAAATGCTGCGCGATGGATCGCCTGGGGTGAGTGAGCGGGTGCAATTTCGCAATCAGTATGCGATCGCCCGCAACTTGGATATCCCCGGCATCGTCAAACCGCTGGCTCTCAAGGTCAATCCGAGTTATGCGCTGGTGATGGAAGATTGGGCTGGTCTTCCCCTCCGTCAGTATCTGCAGCAACGGCAGCCCTTGGACCTTGGCGAAGGGCTGGCGATCGCCCGACAACTCACTAACATCCTCCATGACCTACACCAGGAACGGGTTATCCACAAGGACATCAAGCCCGACAACATTCTGATTGAGCAATCGTCCAACCAGGTCACGCTGATTGGCTTCGGTATTGCGTCGCTGCTGCCAAAGGAAGTGCAACAACTGCAAAGCCCGAACGTCCTGGAGGGAACGCTAGGCTATCTCGCGCCAGAGCAAACGGGGCGGATGAACCGAGGCATTGACTATCGGACGGACTTTTATGGGTTGGGAGTAACGCTGTACCAACTTTGGAGCGGCCGGTTACCCTTCGAGGCGGACGATCCCCTTGCGGCCATCCACGCTCACATCGCCAAAACACCGGAGCCCTTGGATCGCCTCAATCCCAAAATCCCAGCGGTGGTGGCGGCGATCATAGCCAAGCTGATAGCGAAAAATGCGGAAGATCGCTACCAAAGTGCTCGGGGAATTGAGTTTGATTTGGCCACCTGTGCGGCCCAGTTGCGAGAGACGGGGGAGATTGTCCCGTTTGAGTTGGGCTCTCGGGATTTAAGCGATCGCTTCTCCATCCCGGAAAAACTATACGGTCGTGAGGCGGAGGTGGAGACGCTGCTAGAGTCCTTTGGGCGGGTGACTGAGGGACAGGCGGAGGTGATGTTAGTGGCGGGTTTCTCCGGCATTGGCAAAACAGCGGTGGTGAATGAGGTGCATAAGCCAATCGCCCGGCAAAGAGGCTATTTCATCAAAGGAAAATTCGGGCAGTTCAATCGCGATATTCCCCTGTCGGCGTTTGTGGGCGCTTTCCGGGAGTTGATCGCGACCTTGCTATCGGAACCGGATGCCCAGCTAGCAGAGTGGCGCTCAGCGATTTTAGGCGCGGTGGGGCAAAGCGGTCGAGTAATCGTTGAGGTGATTCCTGAGCTGGAGCGCATTATCGGTCCGCAACCGCCAGTTCCTGAGCTGATGGGGGCTGCTGCCCAAAATCGTTTTAATCGCCTGTTTCTAAAATTTGTGCGGGTCTTCACTCGGGCGGATTGCCCGCTAGTGATTTTTCTGGACGATTTGCAATGGGCGGATTCGGCATCCCTAGAGCTGATGAAACTGCTGATGGAGCAGGGGCAACACCTATTGCTGCTGGGAGCGTATCGGGATAACGAGGTGTCGCCGGCTCATCCCACGATGCAAGCCTTGGATGAGCTGGAGCGGGCGGGGGAAACGGTGCGGACGATCGCCCTGGGCCCCTTGGACCTGGACCATACGACCCAACTGGTGGCGGAGACGCTGCACTGCTCAACGGATTTAGCCCGTCCCCTGGCGGAGTTGGTCGATCGCAAAACCCAGGGCAATCCCTTTTTCACGACCCAATTTCTGCAAGCGCTTTATAAGGACGGGCAGATTACGTTCGATGGCGATCGCCAGCACTGGGAATGTGATGTGACCGCGATTCAGCAGTTGGCATTGACGGACGATGTGGTGGAGTTGATGACGTTGCAGCTCTACAAGCTGCCGGAGGGGACCCAACATCTAATCCAGCTCGCCGCCTGTGTGGGTAATGAGTTCGACTTGGCGACCTTGGCAATTGTGGCGGAGCGATCGCCTGTGGAAACGGCGGACTTGCTGTGGCCGGCCCTGCAAGGGGGATTAGTGTTACCCCTGGGGCAGACCTATAAATTTTTCCAGACCGCTGAGGTGCCGGTTGAAACGGGCGATCGCGCCAATCCCACTTACCGTTTTTTGCATGATCGCGTCCAGCAAGCTGCCTATCTCCAGGGAGAATATAACGATCAACGGTTGCTGCATCTGCGCATTGGTCGGCTGTTGCAACAGGAATTAACCGCCGAGCAGCAGCAGGATCGGCTATTCGATATCGTGGGTCACCTGAATTTGGGGCGGACGGCGATCGCTGATGAAGCAGAACGGATAGCCTTAGCCGCAGAGAATCTAGCCGCGGCCCGTAAAGCTAAGCAATCCACCGCCTATGACGCCGCCCAACGGTTTGCCGAAATTGGCATCGAGTTATTGGGGGGCGATCGCTGGAATACTCAATACGACCTAAGTTTGACCCTGCAAACAATTTTGACCGAAATCCATTGTTTGAGAGGACATTTCGAAGAAACCAATACCTGTGGGGCAGTGGGGCTGAGTCACGCTAAAACAGCGATTCATAAAACGGAGATTTATATTGCACAGATGAATGCCCTGGTCGCCCAGAACCGA
>JBCCTE010000213.1:0-5896 GCA_039198915.1 Cyanobacteria bacterium P01_D01_bin.73
ACCCACTGATTATGGGGGGGCTCTAGCTGCCCTTGGAGGGATTCAAAGACAAGCTGGATGGAGGTTAGGGGCGTTCGCAGTTCGTGGGCTAGGTCGTTGGTTAGGCGATCGCGACTTTCCCGCAAATTCTCGTAGCCCTGGCGATTTTCCAACACCACCGCGACCTGCCCGTCTCCCATCGCGATGCTGGTTCCCCGCAGCGCAATAGGACTTTCATGGAGCAGCTCCTGGGGCCGGGGCTGAAACTGAGTGAGTCGCGATGGACCGGCAATGCGGGTGTGGAGCGCCGTGATGGGATCAAAGACCCACTCGCGCCGCTGGTTATGGCCTTGTGATCGAGTGTCTTGGACCAGGCAATCCAAATCATAGGAGCGCACCAGTTCCATCAACGTCAAATTTTGGCTAACCTGGTCCGGCACCAAGTGAAATAACGCCTGAGCTGCGTCGTTACACCACAGCACCGTATCATCGCCGCTCACCCACAGCGCAGCAAAGGGGAGTTCCTGGGCGATCGCCTGCCAGGCAGCAAGCTCTTGCTCCCCCCGTTCAATGACCCGGTGCGATCGCAGCACGGACCTCCGCAGCAAAGACCTCAGCGGTAAATCAATCCCCTGACTATCCGGATCCAGAACAGCAATCTCCCTCAGGACATCACCCTGCAACCGCCACCGATAGACCCCCGCAGCGCCCAACCCAACCGCCAAGCCTCCTAATGCACTAGCCCAATCGATAGCCAAACCCTCGAATCGTCACGATATGAACCGGTTTGCTAGGGTCAACTTCCACCTTCTCCCGCAGCCAGCGAATATGAACATCCACCGTCTTGCTGTCACCAATAAAATCAATGCCCCAGATTTTCTCCAACAGCTGCTCCCGCGACCACACCCGACGAGGATGACGCATAAACAGCTCCAGCAAACGAAACTCCTTCGGCGATAGATTCACCTCCTCACCCCGCACCGTCACCCGACATTCCTGGGGATATAGCACCAACTCTTCATACTGCAAGCGCTCTTGAGACGGAGCCTGCCCAAACTGCATCCGCCGTGACATGGCTCGGCACCGCGCCACCAACTCCCGCAGGCTGAAGGGCTTGGTCAAATAATCATCAGCACCTAGCTCCAGTCCCGTCACCCGGTCTGCTTCGCTGGCTTTCGCGCTGAGCATCAAAATAGGCACCGGATTTTGGCGCTGACGCAGTAGACGGCACAGGTCCAAACCATTGAACTGGGGCAGCATCAAATCCAGGATCACCAAATCATAATCACACTCGGTGGTTGTAGCAATGTTCAGCTGCAAAAGGCGCAGTGCCGTGGCACCGTCTGCCGCCGTCGTTACTTCATAACCCTCGTCTCGCAGAGCGCTGGCAACCATATCGCGAATCAATTCCTCGTCTTCCACTATTAGGACGCGGTTGGCTCGTGACAATATGGGCGACTGGGATTGAGTAATTGCGTTGGTTGCCAACATCAATAAGTTCTCTTCGCTGGGTACGGGGTAAATATTGCATGCCCATCCTATAATGCTACGTCCATTTTTTAACACCTTGCCTTCGAGGAAGGAATTCATACAAAGCAAAGGATTCGGATTCCATAACCCTTTCTGCTCTTCTCTTTTTCCGAGTGAATTTATTGCTCTTTAGGTGGATATTGATCGCGCCTTATGATTTCTGATCAGAATCTAAAAGTCTGAAATGCTTGAATTCGAGTCTGAATGCGAGAAAAAGACACTGAATAAACGCTTTCTCGGTAAATATTCCGATCCTCACTCGCCCTTGACTATGGGGTGTCTTTTTAGATGGAATGACAATTCTAGGAGATAGATTAGGCGATAGAGATTGTCATTGATTGTCTCCGGTTTCACTCCACCTTTACCGAAGTTTAACCTGGGCGTCGATGTATTCTTTTCTCCTTTAGTGAGTGAAATTCTTCAGGATGGGTGCTGTTTAAGGGGCAGTCGGGGGTTGTGCCTCTTGAGGAGACGGGGCGACCTGGGCGGGCGTTTCAATGGGATCAGGGACGCCGAGCAGTCCGGCGCGCTGAAGGGCGATCGCCACACCAACCGACACCAGCCCACCAACGGCAATACCGATCAGCAGCACCCAGACAAACACCTTATTTAGAAGCTTTTTGGCGGCAGGGCTGACCGATTCAGGGGGCTCAACGGGAGGGGCGTAGCGCTGTAAAAACTCTGACTTTAGGTCGTTGCCGGGAGGATTGAGGGGGGAGCGATCGTTGGAAAAGGGATCGGAAGGGCCGGGAAGGGGGGACATGGGCGCGATGGGAAAAGCTTAGGGATAGGGTGGCGTGTTTATTTGAGTCAGTCTACGGAGTTGGTCCGCCGTTGAGTGGTTTCCATTGTAAAAGTTGGGGGCGATATTGCTGTTCGGTGCGGCAGTTGGAAAGGCGGTGATGTTGCGTGGGCTGATTTCTGATTGAGTGCGGGTTACCAGGGGCTGCCGATCGCGGTGAACGCCGCCCAGAAGAAGGGATGGCTTAGGGTGCTGGGGTCGCTACTCGGGTCATAGTTAGCCATTGGCATGTCGGGTAGGCGCAGCGTTTGTCCGTCGGGTAGGACTAGCTGGCGATCACCGTTAATGTCTACCTGATTTTCTAGCAGGAAGAGCTGAGCGCGCTGTAGGGCTTCGGCTTTGGTGGTAATGCTGGGATCGTTGAGGAAGTGGTAGAAGTAGGTCATTAGCAGCATGGTGGCGCCGTCGTCGACTTCCCATTGGCTGGCGATCGCCGTACGGACTCCTGCTTTGATGGTTAATCCCGCAAATCCCAGCTCGGCTTCCACGCTGCCGACGGCCGTTTTACAGGCGCTAAGGATCAGTAGGTCCACTGCGGGGCTGGCTAGGTTCAAGCGCCCCAGATCCGCCAGACTGAGCTGCGTATCCCAGAACTGAATGTAGGAATTTTCCACTTGCCCATCGCGGAAGTTGGCGTGGGTGGCAAGGTGGATCACCTGGTAAGGGGTTTGCCTGCGCTGGGCCATAAAGTTGCTTTCGGTAAAGTCTTCGTTGGTGAAGGCATCACCGCCAGCGTTAAAAACTTGCGGGATTGCGACGGCTTCGGCGTTGGCGTAGGGGAGCGATCGCTGATTATTCATAAAGTTAGACGCCCCCATGGCGAGGACTTCCCCGCGCTGATCCAGCTCCATATAGTTTTCAATATTTTGGAAAGACGGCACCAGGGTGATGCCGTAGTCCTGGATTAGGAAGCGATCGCCATTCATCAGCGCTCCGTAGGGCACGCTGCGTAACTGCGGACCGGGGGCGATCATTAGCGAGTTAATTCCCTCCGCTTCAAGGGCGGTTTCAATGGGCCTAATTAGGTACTGGTAAAGTCGCTGGGCGATCGGGCGATAGCTACGCTCGCTGCGAGAAAAGGGTTCTGTCAGCTCCCGACGCAACTGGGCAATCAGGTACCGCAACTGGGGTTGGTTGGTCTCCGTAATGGTTTGGCGCACGGTGCGACCTTGACCGGTGAGCAGCAGCAGCTCCAGGCGATCCGGGAAGGCGATCGGATACAAAATCGCGTAGTTTTTGCCGGTGCGATCGCCCCAGGTATCCATTAGCTGTTCCGCCCGCGCCGAAAATTCGCCCCCATCAGCAAAGGCTTCCCGTTGGGCATCAGCCTGCTTCTGTCGAGTCTCCTGGGAGGGTTCATCGCCCCCGCTTTCGCCATTGCCGCGGCTCGTCAATCCCCCTGAAGGTGCCACTCCCAGATAATCGGCGAACTGTAGGGAAAATAGGGCATCCGCCGCCGCCATTGCCCCCGCTGTGTCGCCCTCGGCTAGGGCTTGACTCAGTTGGAGAGTGGCACTGACAATTTCCGCCGTCCAGGTGGATGGGGTAAATCCATCGGCGAATAGACCGCTGATGTTGGTAGGCGAGGGCGCGCCTGCTGCAACCTGCTGCCCCTGGAGGATGGCATTCAATGCCTGGGCGTTCTGCGCATTGAATTCGGGCTCGCTTGATGAGGTTGACGCTGTGGATTGGGAATAGGTGGCTGACGATAGGCTGGTGCTCTGCAGAACTGGAGACGCCAGATTATTGCCTGGGGCGGTTGTACTGCCTGGAGGCGCGGCAACGTAGGGAGCGATCGCCCCATCAATCCCTTCCTCCGTTAGCAATGTTTCGGACAATGTCCCGCCATCACTGTCAGCGTTATTCACTGGATTGACCACAAGAGGGGGCGTCTCGGGGGTTGGATTAGCGGTGTTCAATGCTGGCGATCGCGACACCTCAGGCTCGGTCAGTTCAGGCTCGACCGATAGTTCAGTCTCGGTGCTAACGACTTCTGGGACGGGCTCCGAGGGGCGAGGTGTCTCAGCTTCCGGCTCTGTTTCAGGCAAGGGCGCTAGAGGCGTTGTGGGGGGCGGAGGCGGTAGCTGTGCCGGTGTTGGGGAAGGTGTGATTTCAGGCGTGACCTCAGGCGTGACCTCAGGCGTTGGCATCGGGGCTGGAGCTGGCGCTGGAGTTGGGGGCGGTGCTGGCGTCGGGGTGGGGATTGGCGTTGGGGAAGGCGAAGGCGACGTGATGGGGCCATCTTCGAGGGGAGGGGTGATTGGCTCCCCCGGTGAAATCTGAATGGAATCGTTGATGTAGGTGCCGGGAACGTTTTCAATGGTTAGTCCCAGCGGCAGTTTGAGCGAACCGTTGATAATGGTGCCCGCTGTTCCATTTTTGGAGGCATCGCCGATGCTCAGATGGTTAAGCCCCCCGTGATTGAGGGCGATCGCCCCACCAGAACAAACCGTCGCCCCATCGCAGGCACCGCCGGATAAGATTCCCGCCCCGCGGATATCTCCTCCGGTGCTGGACACAGTCACTGCCCCGCCGCCATTGGTGCCCGTAGCATCGATGGACCCAAAAGTCGCGGTCTCGCTGGCATTTAAGCTAACGTCCCCGCCGGAGGATTCTGGGCCCTCCGTAACAATGGCTCCTAGCGTAAAGGTCCGCGCATTCACTGTGACGCTGCCGTTGTCTCCCGCCGTGGTTAAGTCGTCAGCAAGCACCTCCCCCGCCGTGCTGTCGATCAGAATTCCTCCGCCTGCCGAGATATTCTGCACGTCAATTTTGCTATCGCTTCGCAGCTCCACCCGACCGTCATCGAGGTTGAGATCTGACATAAATCGAATGGCTCCCAGGGGCGATCGCACCCTCAAATCGCCAGAAACAGAGCCAAATTGCACCCGGTCCTCAACGTTAATACCGAGACTGTCCGGATCCCCGACCCGCTGTCCCACCAGCTCGATATCTCCTGAATCTGTTTGGATATTGACGAACCGCCGAATCTGAATGCCAGGTCCTGAATTGTTCCCAGACCCAGCCCTTGCCTGTCCTTCGATGACGATGCGACCGGAGCCCGTAGCCAGCAGTGACAACATCTCCCCTCCGCCCGTTGTTGCCCCCAAAATATCTACGCCCATGTAGGGACCATCACGCCCGTCTCCCCCGGTGCCCTTTAGCTCCAGCGTGCCATCGTTCACCGTCAGCCTGGACGTTCTCCTGGAAATATAAATCCCGTGATTATTGCGAAGGCTACTGCCTCCAGTCCCCCGGAACCGCAAGTCTCCCCCAGGACTCGCACTCACCTGAGCACCGTGGACAAATACCCCAAAATTCCGGTTACTTCCCGCCGCATCACTAGGATTTGCCGTCCCCCCCTGTCCATTGATGACAATGTCCTGACTACCTGTGCGGATTTGTACCGAACTGTCTTGGGTCAGCAATACCCCTGTGTGTCGATCGCGATCGCTACTGCCCCCGGTCCCGGTCAAATTGATAGGCCCACTTTCGCTAGTAATGTTGCTGCTGCTAATACGCACTCCATCGTTGTGGCGTCCTCCCACCCCTCCGCGTCCCTCTAGGGATAGGCTGCCGCTTTCC
>JBCCTE010000214.1:0-5875 GCA_039198915.1 Cyanobacteria bacterium P01_D01_bin.73
AAAGAGTTCCACAAGCGTGAGAACATCTGGGGCTGTGATACCCAAGTCCCAGAGGGTAATTAAGACCACATTCCTGAAAATGGGTCATTATTCTCGCCTGCAAGTCCCAGTGACCAGTGATTACAGTTCACCAATACCAATGGTTAGATCTGGTGTCGAATTTGACATCGTTTCGCCCCCCAGAGTTCCTAACCCACAACAGTAATGACTTTATCTACATCTCGTGAGCTTGCTCGCGCCGAAGAGCTTGAAAAATCTCTGGCCGCGACAACCGAATCGCGTGTCACAGACGAGGATATGCGCCAAGCGGTGCGTACTCTATTAATTGGTCTAGGTGAGGACCCGGACCGTGAAGGGCTAATTGGAACCCCCAATCGTGTGGTCAAGGCTCTTCAATATTTGACTTCCGGCTACAACCAGTCTTTAGAAAAGTTGCTGAACAAGGCAATTTTCCACGAAGACTCTAACGAGATGGTGTTGGTCCGCGACATAGACGTGTTCAGCTCCTGCGAGCACCACATTTTGCCGATTATTGGTCGGGCTCATGTCGCCTACATCCCCAACGGCAAGGTAATTGGTCTGTCTAAAATTGCCCGAATCTGTGAAATGTACGGTCGCCGTCTGCAGGTTCAGGAGCGTTTGACTTCTCAAATTGCTGATGCGCTGCAAGAGATTCTGGAACCTCAAGGAGTGGCAGTAGTGCTCGAAGCGACTCACATGTGCATGGTGATGCGCGGTGTGCAGAAGCCTGGGTCTTGGACTACGACCACTGCAATGCGGGGCGAATTCACAACCAATCAGGAAATCCGCAACGAGTTTATGGGAATGATTCGCCATCAGCCGAACTTCCACTAGGTCTATTAGGTCTATCAGCTGAGCGATCGCCCTTGAGTTAGAGCGATCGCCCCAACATGGACCACTCTAAAATCACTCCCCGTCCCCGAACGTCTCTTCCGAGTGACAATCGGTGGGCGGGGTTTTGCCGTGTATGATGCCGTAAATGATATGGAATGGAATAGTATCCGTAAATTTGCGCAAGTCAAGGCTGCACACTGCCAGACAAATTAGTGTCAAGACAACGGATGCAGCATTCACTACCGGTTCGATAATGATGGGGGCGGTCTAAGTCACGGCCCTGCTTTTTCTACTTCTACCTCTTTCTATGACTGTGCCTTCCTCCTCCCACAAATCCCAACGCATTATCCTTGCAACTTTTCTCAGTCTGCTACCCGCGGCGTTTGGTCCAATGGTGATCGCAGCGATGCCCTCTCCTTTGGCTGAGGCTAATGCAGAGGTTGATATCAATCAGGTGGTGCCGACCGATGGAATCCCGGTTTCTCAGGATCCCATGGGACGGGTGATTTATGTGGATAGCAACGTGGGGAGTGACAGCAATGGTGGCACCATCGCAGCTCCGGTAAGGACCATTACCCAGGCGATCGCAACAGTCAGCCCTGGAATGGTTATTCAGCTTGCGCCAGGCACCTACAGTGCTGAGACGGGCGAACAGTTTCCGCTGGAAATTCCCCAGGGAGTGACGCTGCGGGGCAGTGAAAGTAGCCGGGGTGAGGGCATCGAAATTATTGGCGGCGGTCGGTTTCTGAGTCGTACCCAGGCAGCACAGTCAGTGGCGATCGTCCTTGAGGAAGGTGCAAGCGCTCGGGGCATCACCGTCTCCAATCCAGCAATTCGTGGCACCGGTATCTGGGTTGAAGGGGTAACGGCAACGATCGCATCGGCGACCCTGTCCGGCAGCCACCGTGAGGGCTTATTCATGGCGGGCAGCGCTAATGTGACGGTGCAGAACAGCGTGTTTTATAAAAATGGGGGCAATGGCATCGCCGTAACAAAGCAGTCCCGAGGCTTGATTTCTGGCAATGTGTTCGACTCCACTGGCTATGGTCTGGCGATCGGCGATCAGGCTAGTCCAACTTTGCAAAACAACCGAATCATCAACAACCGCGACGGCGTTATTATCAATGGATTTGCCCAGCCCATTTTGCGCGGCAACACCATTGAGAACAATGAAAATGACGGCGTTGTCGTGATCGGTGACGCGATTCCGGATTTGGGCTCTGCAAACAGTCCCGGCGGCAATCAAATCCAGGGCAACGGGCGCAATGCGGTGTTTAACGCCACCCGCGACCAAATCCCATTCCCGTTCTACGGCAACACCATCGATGGACCAGCTCCCGAGCAAGTCGTAGCGGTTCCAACGCCGATAGACAGCGTAGCTCCTGCGACGGTTCCAGCGACGTCTTCAACGAACGATACTATCCCCGCTGGCGGAATCATTCCCGTCCAGGAAAATCGCCCGACGGGCACACCAGCCAATGCCCCCGCTGATTCTTCAGAAAATGAGAGCGGCGGCTGGGCCAACGATGGCGATGGTTTCTTCACGCCGTAACTTTCAGAACCGAAGTGGTAGGGTGTGTTATTTCGGCAACGCACCGCAAAAGGCCGCCCCAGAGAGTCCCTAGGTTTCGGGCTCTGGCTCCAGGGTCACCTGCGATCGCCGGGCAACGAAATCGGGACCGCGAGAGGTGCCCAACCGAGTTGCGCCGGCCAGAATTAGGGCGGCGGCTTCGTAGGGGCTATGGATACCGCCAGCGGCTTTGATGCCAATGCGATCGCGCCCCAATTCCTTCAGCATCCGCACGTGGTCGAGGGTGACGCCTCCCTGCCAGCCCGTGTGGGTTTTGAGGAAGGACACCCCGGAGTCGAGGGCAATTTCAACGGCAAGCTTCACCTCATCAGGCGTCAGCAAGTTCATTTCCAGAATTGCCTTAACGCCGCCCTCCGCCGCCTCGCAAATTTCCCCCAACTCTCGATAAATAGCGTCGCCCTGACCCATTTTGAGCTTGCCGAGGTTGAGCATTACGTCCAGCTCTTGGGCACCGTTGGCGATCGCCTCTTGAGCTTCAAAAATTTTTGCCGCAGACGTTGTAGCGCCGCTGGGAAATCCAATCACCGTGCAGACCTTGGGCGATCGCCCCTGAAGCAACGCCGCCGCCTTCTGAACGTGCCACGGCATAATGCAAACCGTCGCAAATCCATAGCGTTCCGCCTGACCGCACCACATTTCCAAATGCTCCTCAGTGGCCGCCGGGTGCAGCATCGCATGCTCAATAGCGGAGGCAATATCTACCTGCTCTAAATCAATTTTTATTGCATCGTCTCCTTGGGACGGATCGAAGCTAGAAGAGGAGGCGTCTGTCACGGCTGTAGCTGTAGGGGTAAATAGGGTGGCGAGGTGAGAAAAATCAGCGCAGGTAGTTCAAAATGCCGATCGCGATCGCCCGAGCCATACGCGATCGCCACTGGGGATCCCTTAGCCAAATGGAGTCCTGGTCGCCGGTAACAAAGCCGACTTCCACCAGGCTGGCGGGCATTCGGGTGCGACGGATGACGAAAAATCTGGCTCGCTTAACGCCGCGATCGCGCTGTTCTGGAAAGGTGCGGCGGATACTTTGGTGAATGGACTGGGCTAGGGCGTTATTGGAGAAGTAGTAGGTTTCAACGCCGTTTACGTCGGTGCGGCTTAGGCTGATGGCATTGGCGTGGATGCTGACGAAGGCGGAGGCGTTGGTGCGGTTGGCGATCGCCGTTCGTCCCTGGAGGGTGATAAAGCGATCGTCACTGCGGGTCATCACCACCGCTACCCCCTGCTGTTGCAGCAGGCTAGCAACCTGGCGCGAAATATCCAGCACAACGCCCTTTTCCTGGAGTCCTCCCAAACCGATCGCCCCTGGATCGCGTCCGCCGTGCCCCGGGTCAATAATCACTAGACGCTGTCCCTGCACGGTCGGAAGCGTTCCAGGGAAATTCCCTCCCCCCGGTCGCGGGCGCGGGCGACGGGCCGTGCCGGGGATGGGCTTGATAACGACGGTGTTGTTGCGATCAGTTTGAATATCAAACTCGGGACTGTTCGGCACCAGGTTTAGCGTCAGTCGCACCCGCCGCCCCGGAGCCTGGGACAAAATTGCCCGCGCCACCCCCAGCCGATTCACCAGTCGGTCAATGGTGCCACTGCTAAAGCCAGCGTTTTCGACGTCGATGATGAGTTGGCGATCGCCCACCCCGTCGTAGGCCTGAACCTCAGGCGTACCGCCGCTGACCCGCAGGCGCAGGGCATCGCCGTCCACGGAGAAATCGGTGACGGTGACGGCATCGCCGGAAGCCTGCCCCGGGTTAATGCCCCGCTGGCGATTACGCTCCATCACCTCCGCCAATGCTCCAGGCACCCAGCGTTCCTGACGTTGCTGGCGTCGCGGCGGCGGAGAGGGAACGGTGCGCACGGGGGGCGGCAATCGACGGGGCGGTGACGATCGTGGAGGCGGTAATCGTCGAGGGGGAGACTGGCGAGGTGGCAGGGGACTCGGCAGAGCGGCGATCGCGGTAGGCAGTCCTTGAATACTCCAGCGATTGCCCCCCAAATGCTGCACCCGCACCTGGTCTGAACTTAGCTGTTCGTTGGGAGCCAGCTCCACCACCAACCGGGTAACTCCCGGCTCCACCTGCCCAACCCGCACCGATCGCACGGCCCCTCGAAACAGTCGCTCAGCGGTGCTGCGAGACCAATTAATGCCTGGCAGATCAATGACCAAACGCCGAGGATTATCGATAATTCGCGCCTGGGGCCGCACCGGTTCATCGGTGATGAAGGTTAGCTGACCGCGGCTGGCTTCAAAGTCCCAGCGCACCAGACGATCCGCCCGGGCCGGCAGAGCGATCGCCAAACTGCCGGTCAAACTACCTAGGACGGCGATCGCGGCAGCAGCACTGGAAAGACGGAGACGAAACGCCGAGAAATCGAAAGCCATGGGCGTAGTGAAAAAAGCAATAAACAAGCCATCAATCACAGATAGTCTTCAGAAAGTCGGGCTAAAACCTAACTCTAGGGTCTTGATTCTGGAAGCCTATGAAAGCTTAGGTTTAAGGTCCGAAAATATTTTGGCAGTAGGCTCCTTCAATAGGGGCAGCCCAGCAGCTACTTCGCAAAGTGTCAGGGGAGCAGCAACCGGCGGACAGGAGTGGAGGTCAGTAGGCTACGAACGCCATTTATTAAGCCCCTACGACTTTACACCACTCGATAGGAGAGGCGCAGAGTTACCCACTTTCGCAAGTCTAGCAGCGGGCGATCGCCCCCGTCTCCACCGGGCAAGCTCAAGGCGCAAGCCGCACCCAGGTCATTAATTGCCGCCCGCGCTAGAGTAACAGGATTTTCCAGGGGCATCATCCCAGCCGCCCCACCCTTACCGGATCCTTGGCGCTGCATCATATCCCACTGTTCACGCACCTGTTTCCAAGGCTGCGGCGACATCAGTACGTAGCTATTGACCGTTGTTTTTTGACCGGGCAACATCCACGGCGAGTCCTGAAGTAGCGTTTGCATCGTGCCAGGCTCCAGAGGTTGGTTGGAACCGGGAAGGTAGCCAAATGAGCCGCCCATGGCGTCGAAGGCGAAGACTAGGGGATACAGCGGGCGATCGCCCTGGCAGGAAATTTGAATTCGTAGGGGCGCTCCAATGGGCAGCGTCGGCACAGATAGAGCGTAGGGCTCATTGCGGGGGGCACTGGATTTCGCAGCAGAGCCACTCTTTCGGGGAGTGGCTCGAGAGGTTGGTGGGGAAGCAGGTGTCTCGGGTGCGCTGAAGGGAGGGGTTCCAGCCGTAAAGGGATATCTGGACGGCA
Organism: Cyanobacteria bacterium P01_D01_bin.73; assembly: GCA_039198915.1. Taxonomy (GTDB): domain Bacteria; phylum Cyanobacteriota; class Cyanobacteriia; order CACIAM-69d; family CACIAM-69d; genus CALGDE01. The sequence continues at coordinate 5,695 of JBCCTE010000214.1, forward strand.
GAGAATTCGCCTCGTCGATGAGCAGCCGGGATTGGAAGGCGATCGCGCTTTGGTAACAGTTATCCGTCAGGTGCAGCCACTTTTCCGCCAGCCGTGACTTGAGCGCCGGGGTCATCCGCTGGACCGCCACCTTCACCGCCTCATCGCCAGAAATCAAAGTCGATGGCATCTTAATTCCATC
>JBCCTE010000215.1:0-5851 GCA_039198915.1 Cyanobacteria bacterium P01_D01_bin.73
ACCCCTTGCCAGCTCACCACCCACTCCAGTCGATGGGGAACGCCGGGGAAGTCCTCGACGGCTTGGGCGATCGCCTCCTTCTCCAGCCCTAATCCCATTGCCGCCGCGATCGCCATCAGCAAATTCTGATGATTATGGGCTCCCACCATTTTCAACGCCTGCACTTCCACGATGGGTTTGCCTTGGGCGATCGCCCAGCCGTCTTCGATATAAACTCCTTGGTCCGCATTGGCGGGCAGGGCTTCTTTGCCATTAACGCTGGTCCAAATAGCATTGGGAAAACGGTTGGTGGCTCCCAGGCGCGATCGCAGATTTTCATCGTCGCCGTTGATGATCTGAATCTTGGTACGCTCCAGCAGGCTAGCTTTAATTTCGAAGTAGTTATCTAATGTGTGGTGGCGATTGAGATGGTCAGGCGTGAAAGTAGTCCAAACGGCGACTTTTGAATGCAAATCCTTGAGAGATTCAATCTGAAAACTGCTCATTTCAGCGACCACGCCGTCCAGCTTGCGACCGTTTTCGATCACGTCCAGCGCCAAACCTGCTGCTGCATCGCCAATATTTCCACAGGCTGGGGCATCGCGATCGCCCGCCTCGAACATGGCCGCCGTTAGCGCCGTCGTTGTGGTTTTTCCGTTGGTGCCGGTGATGCCAATCCACGGGATATCCTTGAGCGATCGCCACGCCAGTTCCATTTCGCCAATGGTTTCAATGCCCAGCTCTCGCGATCGCGCCACCATCGGTAAATCCCAGGGCACACCGGGACTGACCACCATTAAATCCGGCTTTGCGGAGGCGCGATCGGGGTCGAAATTTTCACCCAGGTTGACCGCAATGCCTGACTCTCGCAGGGGTTGGGCAAGTTCCTCCAGCCTGTCCCCCGAGCCGCCGTCATTGACCGTCACCGAAAATCCCCGGTGTGCCAACAACTTCGCCGCCGCAACCCCAGACCGACCCAGCCCAATTACCTGTGCGATCGCCATGTCGAGCCCTATCCCCTCGCCGCCTGAATTTATCCGATATATTCCACGCCCAAATAGTGCCACACCGTCGCCCTTTCCCCCATAAACAACCGTTACGGAGAGTCCCCATAAATAAAGCTGTTCTGCCTAATTGAACCCATAACGCTTCCCAATCCTCCGGGGCGCTACCGGGCGCGGTCCGCCTAACAATTTGAGATACGATCAAAAAAGTTTACAGAGAACAGCGCCAACGGACGGTGCAAAAAAACGCGGAAAACGCGACCTGGGGAGAACGCTATGGCGGTGGTTTGGGAACTAGATTTTTACTCGCGTCCCGTTTTGGATGAGAACCAGAAGAAGCGCTGGGAAGTGCTGATTTGCGAAAGCCCCACTGAGCTAGATTCGAATTTAAAAAATCCTTACCGCTATTCCGTGTTTTGCTCCAACACCGAGGTCAACTCCATCACCGTAAGCAATGCCATGAAGGCGGCGATCGCGGAAAGCGGTGTTAAGCCCGACAAGGTGCGGTTTTTCCGTCAGGCGCTGAGAAATGCGATCGAAGCAGGCTGCCAAACGGTAAATGTAAAAGCCAGCCTAAGTCAGCGAACCTTGGCAATGGAGCGGTGGATCGAAGAGCGCTTGGACAAGGTTTATCCCAAGGAGAAGGGCTATCAAGCCAGTGCCCAAGCGGCGGCGCTGTATTTACCTCCCCCGGCAGCGCGCCCATTACCCGATGCATTGCTGGGCCAAAAGTGGGCGGTGGTGTCGCTGCCGGTGGGGGCGCTGCGGGAAATGAATGAGTGGGAAATTGATTTCGGCGAGGCGATGCCTCTGGATTTGTTTGATCTGAAAGACGACGTGATGGTGCCGGGGGTGCTGGTATTTTCCCCGCGCGCTAAGGCGATCGCCGCTTGGATGTCCGGCTTAGAAATGGGCTTTCTGCGGGTGGAAACCCAGGAAAAGCCGTCGAGCCTATCGTCAGACCAATCGGATTTTCCTGACCAAATGATTTTGGAAACGGGGGTGGGCGATCGCTGGGTGTTCGCAAACCTGCCCGATTCCCAAACCAAAGAAGAGGGGCAAAGCCTGGAGTCCTTGAAAACCAGCGCCGAGGGACTGCACTTTATTGCCATCCAGAAAAATCCCGATGAGGAGCGCTTTGAAGGATTTTGGATGCTCCACGAACGTCAGGTCTTAGCCCCTCGGATTCCTGTGGCGTAGTGGTTATGAGTGATTTATGGTCGGCAATTGAAGCGGGTGATGTGGAGCGGGTTCGAGAGAGCTTGACCGCCGATGCTGGCAATATCAATGCTCGCGATGAGGGGGGGCGATCGCCGCTAATGGCCGCCTGCGGCTACGCTCAAGCTGACTGCGTAGAGTTTTTGCTAACCCAAGGAGCCGATATCAGTGCCCAAACCGACGATGGCGAAACGGCTCTGATGGGGGCAGCGGCCGCGGGGAATTTGGCGATCGTTCAGCGACTGATTGCAGCCGAGGCCGACCCAACGACGACGGATAAAAGCGGGACAACGGCAATGGAATATGCCGCCATCAAAGGTCATGCCGAGGTGGTGAAATATTTTCGCGACACCCAGCCGATGGATGCAGAAGCCCTTCGCCGCTCCAAATTTGTCGCTGAAGTCTTTGAGCACCCCGAAGTAGTGAAAATTCTGACAGCTTAAGCCTTCTCTTCGGCAGTGTCAGACCAACCTCGCAAAATCGCATCGCTAAGGCGGGATACCTGTGCCATCTCTGCCACATCGTGCACGCGCAACACTTGGGCTCCTCCGGCGATCGCCGCTGCACAAGCCGCCCCAGTGCCCCAAACCCGATCCATGGGATCCGGCTGATTCAGCACCTTGCCAATAAAACTTTTGCGCGACGGACCAATCAAGATCGGGCACTTTAGCGTCTGGAACTCCCGCGATCGCCGCAAAATCTCTAAATTATGATCCACTGTTTTCGCAAATCCAATCCCCGGATCCAGCGCCACAAAATCCGGGCGAATCCCCGCCGTCACCGCCGCCATTTTCCGCGCCCCCAACACTCGCAGCAGCTCATCAATCAAATCATCGTAATCCGTCATTTTCTGCATCGTCTTCGGCGTCCCTCGCAAATGCATCAAAAACACCGGCACCTCTAACCGCGCCACCGTCGGCAACATATCCGTCTCGTAGGTCCCCCCCGACACATCGTTCACCATATCCGCCCCCGCCGCGATCGCCGCCTCTGCCACCGCCGCCCGCGTCGTATCCACCGAAGTCGGCACATCCAGCGGCGCAAACTCACTATTCCCCGCCCGCAGCGCCTCCACCACCGGCACCACTCGCCGCAGTTCCTCCTCCAGCGATACCGTTTCTGCATCGGGACGCGTTGACTGCCCGCCAATGTCCAAAATATCCGCCCCGTCCGCCACCATTTTGTGCGCCTGGGCGATCGCCCGTTCCAGGGTGTCAAACCGCCCGCCATCGCTAAAACTATCGGGCGTCACGTTCAAAACCCCCATCAAATATGTCCGCGTCCAGTCGAAGGTGGTGTTGCGAACCTGCCAGGGAGATAACGGTGCCATCTTAAACTCTGTTCCTTAACAACTTGCTGGATTACTGTTACTTAATCGCTATACCGAAAGCGCTGCTTCTTTATGCCAATTTTGAGCAAGTTCCTGCATTTCTTCTAACTCCTGCGGATCCATTTTTTCCACGTGTTTTAGTACTAATGACATTCTTCCTTGCGATCGCAACTTCTCTTCATGCCGCGATAGAAAGTCCCAATAAAAATAATTAAACGGGCAAGCTTTGTCTCCCGTCCTTTCTTTAGGTTTGTAGGTGCAACCTTTACAGTAATCGCTCATCCGATTTACATAATTTGCCGATGCAGCGTAGGGCTTAGACGCCATCAATCCACCATCCGCAAAAATTCCCATTCCCAAAACATTAGGCTGCATTACCCAGTCATAGGAATCAATAAAAACGCTGTGAAACCAATTTTCTACTGCCTGAGGATTAAACCCAGCAATCAGCGAGAAATTCCCCAAAATCATTAACCGCTGAATATGGTGAGCGTAGCCCGTTCGCTGAATCTGATTAATCACCGTACTCAGGCAATTCATCTCAGTTTCACCAGTCCAAAAGAATTCCGGCAGAGGCTGCTGGTGGTCAAACCAGTTCCGTTCTGCGTAGTTCTCATCCACCTTAATTAGGGCATGACAGTAAATCCCACGAATATATTCTCGCCATCCTAAAATCTGGCGAATCACGCCTTCAACGCTGTTCAAAGGAATATCAGGATTCTCGTTGTAGGCACTTTCGATGGTTTTAATCACGTCCATCGGATGCAGTAAACCAATATTAACGTAGGGTGAAATTAGCGTATGCCAAAGAGTATCTTCGCCGGTAATCATTGCATCCTGGTAGGGACCAAACTTTACCAGCCTAGTCTGAATAAAGTTATCCAGAACCTCCAGCGCCTGCTCACGGGTAGTACCCCAAGAAAACGGTTTAATTTCTCCAAATAAATTGCAATTTAGACGCTCAACTTTATCAATAACCGCCTGGACAATTACACCCGGCTCAAAGTTTTTTGGCGGCGGTGGATCGAGGTTCTTCTTCGGTGGCTTACGATTGTCTTTGTCAAAGTTCCAGCGATCGCCCAGAGGCTGCTTAGGGTCACCTGGCTCCATCAGAATTTGCCACTTTTTGCGGCTAAATCGATAGAAATCCTCCATTAAAAGCCGCTTCCGCTTGCCAAACCATTCCAACAATTCCTCCTCCGACCACAGAAATTGGTTGTTCGGCAGAATCTCCAGCTCGCAAGGTAAATCCAGGGATTCAATCACCTTTAAGAAGGGGCGATCAACCGGAGCCATCACCAGCAAACGCTCAATGCTGTTGTCCTGAATCCAGAGAATCAGCGCCTCCGAAAAATTCGTGGCTTCCGCCAGCTTTGCTGGCCAGCCTTCATTCTTCAACTCCCCCACAAAATTCCGCATCGCAGACCACACCAGCACCAGCTTTTGGCGATGGTACCGACGCTGGCTAATCCAATCGACCGACTCGATCGCAATCACTGGCGTCTGATCCCGAAGCTCCTCTCGCGCTGCCAAAGCCGCTTGCCCTGGCCAAAGCTGATCACCAAGGATCCAGATACCCGTTTTTGCCGAGTCTGGTGCTGATTTCTCTGCCGGCGATTTTTTCGCGGGTGATTTCTTAAGCTTGGATGATGGTTTGGGCATTGCTCCAACGGCTAAACGGGTAAGTGCTAAACGAACAATCTCGGCGGATCGCTCCAGCTTTCAGTCGCTAAAGCGCGGTAGGTGTAGCTTCTACGACGTAGCCTTGCCATCGCCCTTCACAAGGGTTTGGATTCCCAGCGCTAAAAGACCCAGCGCCACAATGCCAAACACCCCAGTTCCCAGTGCGCTTACGCCCACCACCATAGTGCGCACCAGGGCAGAAATATTTTGCGCCAGAGGGTTAGTCGTCGTTAGCGGCTTGGCGGCGAAATTGCCAGCAATGGACAGGGTCAAAAAGTATAGCCCCGTTGCCATTGACCCGGCGATCGCCGAACCACTGATGCAATTAAATGGCGACGGCGTTGATTTAGTCGTCTTCGGCTTATCCGTTTCACCCTTTTCAGCCCCCTCCGCCTCTGAAGCAGCTGTGTCACTCTTCAGCGGTTCCGATGAACTTGTGCTGGACTTGTTTTTATCGGATTCGCTTTTCTTATTAACTTCGCTCATTAGCTGGCTAGCCTGACAACTTCACGCTACGAAAACTGATGCCTTTGATGTATCCGGTATGTCCGGTGTATGAGGTCCCGACTGAAACGGAGAAGGAGCTCCTCAAATACTCGAAACTGCTTGTAAAGTTACAATAATTTCAGCGCAAAAG
>JBCCTE010000216.1:0-5792 GCA_039198915.1 Cyanobacteria bacterium P01_D01_bin.73
CTACCGGCAACCTATCCAACCGGAATGCCGTGTAAGAATTTACAGGGTCGATAGTACTGGGATAATAGGCAGTGCTCCTTAGAAGTGAGGACGGCTTCCAAACCGTCTATTGTTGGGGATTCTCAAGCACAATCTGCGCTGAGTCCTCTCACTTTTCGAACACTGCCCGCCTAGGAATGCTCAGCCTATGAACTACCGGTGAAGATGATGTCGGGGAACTTCGCCTTGGCTTCAGTGTAGGGGCGCTTACGGCCGTCCTCTTGCCAGTAGTTGATGACTTCAGTGGCTCGGTTTAGTAGTCCTACCCGCTCAGCCTCAGAAATCCAATGCTTGGCCTCCATCTCAGTCTTCAACTGTTCCCAAGCGTCGTTGCGGGGCCAGAAAAAGTAGGAGGTGAGGGGGCTGGAACCCTTACCCACAACTTGGTCAACGGCTAGGGCAACGTTATCTTCTAGCCACAGAGCCTTAAGGATAAATCGGGAAGTTGTACCTTCCGGGATGGTGGTTTCTTCAGTAGACATAAATTACAGCGTCGGTTTCTTCGGTCATTACGGGGACTGCCAGAGCATTCTATATTAACGTATGTGGGTTTTGACAATAAAGTCTCAATAAACCCTAAAGTCATTCTGAAAAAGTCGAGGAAACTAAAGCAAACTGCGGACAATTTCTGGTGGCTCCGCCTAGCCCCACAAACCCTAATTTGCTTAGTTTTTCTATGGTTTCCTCCCCCACTCGATCGCCCAATGCCCCGGTTGTTGTATTCGATATTGACGGCGTGGTGCGGGATGTTAGCCATTCCTATCGGCGGGCGCTGGCGGATACGGTGGAGCATTTTACGGCGGGGACGTTCCGGCCAACTATGGCGGATATTGATGAGCTGAAGTCTGAGGGCGTTTGGAATAACGATTGGCTGGGATCCCAGGAGCTGGTGTATCGCTATTTTGAATCCCAGGGGCGCGATCGCCAGTCCATGGATATTGACTACGAAACGGTCGTCGACTTTTTCCAAAAGCAGTATCGCGGTCCTAATCCTGAAGATGCGTCTACCTGGACTGGCTACATTCGCGATGAGCCTTTGTTGGCAACGCCGGAATATTTGGAAAGCTTGACGGCGGCGGGGATTGCCTGGGGATTTTTCAGTGGCGCAACGCCGGGATCGGCCAATTACGTCCTGGGCGATCGCCTGCAAATCAAAAATCCGGTGCTAGTCGCGATGGGTGATGCCCCCGACAAGCCGGATCCCACGGGGCTGTTTCAAGTATTGGAGCGTTTGACCATCCAGCCCGATGATGCGGTGGTGGTGTACGTGGGCGATACGGTGGCGGATATTCAGACGGTGTTGCAGGCTCGAGAGGCTCGACCGCAGGTGAAATGTTTTGCGGTGGGCATTGTGCCGCCCCACGCCTGGGGAGACAAGGACGTGCACCGGAAGTATGAGCAAACCCTGCAGGATAAAGGCGCGGATTGGGTTTGTGATCGCATCACGGACTTGACCCCGGCAGTGCTCCAAGAGATTATTCAGCAGGCTTAGCCTAGAGAGACTTAACTGGAAAGATTGAATCCGAAGAGGCTTAACCAGAATGGCAACCGCAGCGATCGCATTCCTCGGCATGGGCGTTATGGGCAGCGCCATGGCGGCAAATTTAGCCAAGGCCCAAACCGATACCCCCATCAAAATCTGGAACCGCAGCGGTGATCGCCCCTCAATCCAAACCGCGATCGCCGCCGGTGCCGTCCAGTGCCACACCATCGCCGAAGCCGCCGCCGATGCGTCAATTATTTTCACCTGCCTAGGCGACGTGCCTGACGTCAAAGCAGTACTTCTCGGCAGTGATGACGCTGACGGTTCTGATAACTGCGTTGCCAGCTATGCCCCGTCGGGCTGCCTAGTGGTCGACACCAGCACCATTGGTCCCACCGCCGCTCGAGATATTGCCCAAGGTCTGCGCGATCGCAAACAAATTCGATTTTTAGATGCGCCTATTTCTGGCGGCGATATCGGAGCCAAGAAAGGAACGCTGACCATTATGGTGGGAGGCGATCGCGCCGACTTTGACGAAGCCTTACCCTGGCTGGAAATTATGGGCGCAAATATCACCCTCTGCGGTCCCGTCGGCAGCGGTCAAGCGGTCAAGCTGTGCAATCAGGTACTATGCGCTGGTCATATGATGTCTCTGTGTGAAGCGCTAAATCTCGCCAAAACCCAAGGGTTAAACCCCAACCTGGTTGTGGAGGTTTGCAGTACTGGTGCGGCGGGATCGTGGGCGCTGGCGAACTTGGGTCCCAAAATTATCGAGTCGGATTTTGCCCCCGGCTTTGCCATCGAACACATGGTCAAGGATTTGCGGCTGGTGTTGGAAAATTTGGAGCTTGCCGCCAAGTCTGACGGTGGCGATCGCCCCCAACTCCCATTCCCCGTCACTCAGTGGGCAGACCGCTGTTTCCAACAGGTAGAACATATGGACAGCGGAAACGGTCGACTTCAAGGAACTCAAGCTGCGATCCGCGCCTATCATGCCTCGCCGGCATCGGACTCTTTGGAGTTCGGCTCTTCATAATTAGGTTCTTCCACATTGGACTCTTTGAATCCGACGAATGCGAGCCAATGACTAAGAGCTGGTGGCATTGGATACCTTCCACGCGGACGCCCTTCCTTTACATAAGTACAAATGTGCCGCGTCATCGCCGTGCCGGCAGGAAAACTATTTGCCCTTTCGGTTTCCTCAGAACTTTGCCCAATATTGTTTTCTGAATATTGACTTAACCGCCACTCATAGTGAATCTTAAACTCGTTCTTATCTATCAATTCTCCCCACAAACCAACTGTTAGTAAGTCGCCGCAAACACAGGGGTGATAAAATCTACTCCATGTTTCCACAATAGGAACTGCGATCACTATTGATTGCCTCACTTCCTGGTTTTCCAGATAAGCCTCTACATCCTCACTAGCGGCGTTCCCCAGACAATTTGCCAGCCATTTTCCCGAGAAAAAATCCTGGGGGACGATACCACTGGCCGCCAGCGACGCCTCATAGGCACCGTGGCAAATCTCCAAAAATCGAGCGAAGTAGACCACGCCCGCCCCATCAGTATCCCCAAACTTCACCCGATACGAATAGCTAAAAGCCATAGCATTCTCTTCTAAAAATCATGGTCGAGGGTCTCATCCCACAAGAGATCAAGACTATTGAGTGCAAGCCGACACGCAGAACTTCGCGTAGTAACTTTGCCTATCCAAAGGGAGATACATGCAAGGACTCATCCACGAAATCAATTAGTAAGCGGCATTAAAAGCCTAGGAAAAATTAAAAAAAGGAACAAAAATACCAAGGATTTTGTTTCAAGGATTACAAATTATCTCTCAAAAAGAGTGCAATCGTTAGCGAATTAAACGGTCAAGGCGCTCGTCAAATTCGGAATTACTTACTACGTATAAAAAGCGTTTAAGCGTTCCAGGGGATGGTAGTCTACTACTAAGCATATATTTAAGTTTATTCACGATTAATTAAGGCAAATTTAATTATTACCGCCTCAGTGGCATGAGTATTTGAGTGCGGGGTGTATCTTCTGATACGGGCAACCGTGCTTCGTCTACATTCGTCTGTGTTTCGTATGCTTTCTCCAGACTTTTTGCACCAACAGGGAAGTTCCCAGGTGCCTTCGGACTGTTCTCCCTCCGCCCCAAAGCCCCGGAGCCAGTCCAGGCTAAATGCCTCCAGGTATGAACCGAGGGCGAGTACAGTGCTACAGGTACTGATGTTGATAGAGGTGGATCGCCTGGCTATGCTGGCTGGTGCCTTGGATTCTGCCTGGGTCGAACATGTTCTAGAGGGGATGTCTGAGCGCCTTGAAAATTGGGTTGGAGCGGCTGGGTGGAGCCGTCGCCTTCAGGATGGGCGCCTTCTGGTAATGGTGTCCCGCGAGGGCGATCGCGAGGATTTGATGGCACTGACGCGGGAGTTGCAGCAGCTGATGGCTGAGCCGCTGATGATTCAGGATCAGTCCTACTCACTGACGGTCAGCATAGGTGCGGTGCTGGGGACTGATATGCCGCCCTTGGCTGCTGAGGGTGTGGATGCGGCGGGACCGTCTTTGGATGGTGGCGGCTCAACGGGGTTAGCGCCGTGGCATGAGATGTGGCTACACAATGCCCAAACTGCGTTGCTCCATGCCCAGGGCGGCGATCGCCAGGGCTGTGTGTTATTCGACCCTAGTCTGCATCGAGAATTGATGGATCGCTGGGAGCTGGAAATGGCGCTGCGCCAGGCGATCGCCCAACAACAGTTGCGAGTCCATTATCAGCCCATTGTGTTTCCAAGCAGCGGCAAGGTGCAGGGGTTTGAAGCCCTGTGTCGGTGGTATCACCCTAAGCGAGGCTGGATTTCCCCCGCTCAATTTATTCCAGTGGCGGAAGAAATCGGGCTGATTATCGAGCTGGGGCAGTGGGTGCTTGAAACTGCCTGTGCTCAGCTAAAGGGATGGCAGCGTCAGGGAGTGGTGGATAAAGCGGCACGGGTAAGCGTCAATGTTGCTCCTCAGCAGTTGGACAATTCGGATTTTGTGGCAACGGTGCACGGTGCGCTGACGCGTACAGGATTAGCTCCGCACTGTCTGTCGCTGGAAATAACCGAAGGAGCCTTTGCTGGGAATGACGCAGCGATCATTCCAGCGCTGGAGGCGTTGAAGAGCCTGGGCGTTTCGATTTCTATTGACGATTTCGGCACGGGCTACTCTTCCCTAAGCCGGCTAACTCAGTTGCCCATCGACACTTTAAAGGTTGATCGATCCTTTGTGGAGCAAATGGAAAAACGAGGCAACGACCTGATTGTGATTTGGACCGTGCTGCAGCTTGCAGAGAACCTGGGTTTAACGATTATTGCTGAGGGGGCAAGTACCCGAAACCACGTGGAAATGCTGAGGGAGATAGGAGAGCCTTTGATCCAAGGGTATTATTTTGCCCACGCTTTGCCTCCAGAGATGGTGCCGACGTGGTTTCGCGAGGCTTCCTAATCGGGGTTGAATGCTTGGTCTGGGTTGCAATATTGTGACCGGGGCGATGCTAGAAGGCTCAAGGATAGGAAGGATGAAGGCGTAATTAAGACTTGTAGGGCAATTCCTGAAGCCCATAGGCATGGTCGTACTCTGAAGGTGAGACTGCTCAAGTTTGGTGCGGCGATCGCGGGAGAAATATATGGCTAGTCGTAAATACCGTTTAAGCAATTTAGGTCGGCATTTGAAGGAGCGATCGCTCCATCTTGGCCTAGGGCTTTTCGCTGGGCTGGCGACTTTGGGGCTGTCGGGCAGTTCACTAATTCGGTCAGACACAACCGTTGGAGTTCCGGTTCAAGCCCAGGAGGCGATCGCACCCTTTGCCGAATCCAGCGGACAGTCCAAGCATCACAACACCCTGCGGCGCATGAGCGAACTGCGTCAGGGTCAGCAAAAATGGCTGGAAATCAACCTCAACACCCAGCGTTTGATCGCATGGGAAGGGGGAAAGCCCGTCTACGCCATCATCGTTTCCACCGGTAAACCGTCTACCCCCACCTACTCCGGCGTTTACAGCATCTATCGCAAGCAGCATCCAGAGCGAATGCGTGGGCGAGGCTACGACATTCCCAACGTGCCCCACGCCATGTACTACCATCGCGGCTACGCCATCCACGGTGCGTTCTGGCATAGCCGATTCGGCACTCCCGTTAGTCATGGCTGTACCAACGTTGCTCCGAATCATGCCCGCTGGCTCTACAACTGGGCTTCCGTCGGCACCCCTGTTGTGGTCCATCGTTAAA
>JBCCTE010000217.1:0-5759 GCA_039198915.1 Cyanobacteria bacterium P01_D01_bin.73
GGGCGTCGCAGCGGAGAAACACTGGATAAATTGCCCAGAATCATCGCCTATTTTCCATGTCCCACCCGTTGATCCCGACCATCATTGATCTCGCCACTCCCGTCGCCAAAGAGCTGGGATTGGACGTGGTTAATGCGTCATTTCATACCAATCAAAGCCCGCCAGTACTGCGGCTCGAGGTGCGTAACCCAGACCCAGATTCAGACACCAGCTTGGAAAACTGTGAAAAGATGAGTCGCGCTCTGGAGGTTGAACTGGATGAACATGAGTCCATCCCCGATGCCTATGTGCTGGAAGTATCGAGCCCCGGTTTGTCTATCTTCCTGGAAAGCGATCGCGACTTCACGTCCTTCAAAGGCTTCGCCGCCACCGTTGATCTGACCGAGCCCCACAAAGGCAAACGCCACTGGAACGGCACCTTAGTTGGTCGAGACGATGACCACGTCCGCATTTCCCAAAAGGGACGAGTCGTTAAGCTGCCACGGGCGATCATTCAAACTGTCCAACTCGCAGATGGCGACGAATTCTAGCTATCCAGCTCAAGGTAGGACCACCTAGCCCCTAGAGCCTTCAGAGAAAATCAAAAACTTGCGCGTAGGCTGCCCACTGCAATCCCGCCGCCGCGCACTATCCACAGAACTACCCACCGTAAGTAAGGAGATCGTTCACTATGTCCATGGTTCGTTTGCCCGGTTTGCAAGACATGATCGAAGGCATTAGCCGGGAGCGAAATCTACCGAAATCCTCCGTGGAAGCAGCCCTGCGCGAGGCGCTGCTGAAGGGTTATGAACGCTATCGACGAACCCAGGATTTAGACAGCCGGTTCACCTTCGAGGAAGATTACTTCGACACCTTCGAAGTGGAGCTAGACACCGAGGACGAAGGCTTCCGGGTACTGTCCACCAAAAGCATTGTTGATGACGTAAACAATCCTGACCACGAAATTGCCCTGTTAGAAGTGCGAGAGGTTGCTCCTGAGGCGCAGCTCGGCGACACGGTGATTTTGGACGTTACCCCCGGGCAGGATGACTTTGGGCGGATGGCTGCGATCCAAACCAAGCAGGTTCTGGCGCAGAAGTTACGGGATCAGCAGCGCAAGCTAATTCAAGAAGAGTTTCAGGATCTGGAAGGGACCGTTCTTCAAGGACGTATCCTGCGATTTGAGCGTCAGTCTGTGATTGTGGCGGTGACTAGCGGCTACGGTCAGCCGGAGGTGGAGTCGGAACTGCATCGTCGGGAGCAACTTCCCAACGATAACTACCGCGCAAACGCTCCGATCAAGATCTATTTGAAGCGGGTGTGTGAGGGGACTCAGCGAGGACCGCAGCTTCAGGTTTCGCGGGCAGATGCCGGTTTGGTGGTGTATCTGTTCGCCAATGAGGTCCCGGAAATTGAGGACGATATTGTGCGGATTGTGGCGGTGGCGCGGGAGGCAAATCCTCCGTCACGCTACGTGGGACCGCGCACGAAGATTGCGGTGGATACGGCGGAGCGGGATGTGGACCCGGTTGGGGCATGCATCGGTGCTCGGGGATCGCGCATTCAGGTTGTAGTTAATGAGCTGCGGGGCGAAAAAATTGACGTCATCCGTTGGTCCCCTGATCCCGCGACTTACATTGCCCAGGCGCTAAGCCCGGCGCGGGTGGATGAAGTTCGTTTGATGGATCCCGAAGACCGTCAGGCTCATGTGCTGGTACCGGAGGATCAGCTGAGTTTGGCGATCGGTAAAGAGGGGCAGAATGTTCGCCTTGCGGCTCGGTTGACGGGCTGGAAGATCGATATCCGTGATACGGCAGCCTATGACTATGAGGCTGAGGATCAGGTCGCGGCAGAGGCGGCAGAAGCACGGGCGATTCGATTGGAAGAGGAGCGGGCGGCAGCTTTGGCTGAGGAACAGGCACTGGCGGAAGAGGAAGCAGCTTGGGCTGAGGAGCAGGCGGCTTTAGCTGAAGCCGCTGAGGCTGAAGCCGAAGACGCCGAAGACGCTGAAGCTGGCGAGACTGAGTTGGATGCAGTAGAGGCTGACGACGAGGTTGAGACTGAGGCTGAGTTAGCCGATGACGCTGAAGATGCCGTTGAGGCTGAATCCGACGAATCTGACGCTGAAGCTGTCGAGGAGGAGAACGCTGACTCTGAAGACGATTCCGAAATCGAGGTTGAGGCGATCGCTGATGATGAGACCGATGACGAGGATGCAGAGGCTGCCGAAGAGGAAGACGCTGCCGAAGAAGAAGACGCATAAGCTGCCGTTTCGGAGTAAGCCATGCCAGTTGGTTATCGTCGTTGCATAAGCTGCCGTCGCACCGCTCATCGCTCCGAATTCTGGCGCGTTGTGCGGTGCCATGGTGATCGCCGCATCCAGCTAGACAGTGGGATGGGGCGTTCTGCCTACATTTGCCCCACTGAAGAGTGTCTGCAAATAGCTCAGCGAAAGAAGCGCCTAGAGCGATCGCTGCGATCAGCGATCGCCCCCGCAATCTACGATCAGCTATGGCAAAGGCTTAACCGAGAAGGCGCCGAGAATCAGAAACGCCCTAACGCCGAAGCGAATCGAGATTGAGCCACACGTCACAGCTCCAATCAACTTAGTTTTCCAGGGCACCAATCTGTCTCTGCCCAATCAAGCTGCTAACAGGCTGCCAATGTACCTGCCCCAGCCTACCCTCAAGTGCTGGACACTGGACTCAAACACTTGCACTGGATATTTTCATCAGACATTTCCTCTACGGATACGCCATCTCGCGTCATAATGGCCATGGGAAACTCTGCGCAATTAACTTCTCAGATACAAAACTGAGAAACTGGAATATGCGCTAAGCTCCCTAGTAAAGCCAGAGTGGTGACGAATATGTCATGACCTAAACAAGAGTCAATTTCGAGGAAAGTACTGGATGAGCACAGGCAGAGTGAGGATCTACGATTTATCTAAGGAGTTAAATCTGGAAAACCGCGACATATTGAATATTTGCAAGGATATTGGTGTTGAGGCGAAGAGCCACAGCAGCACCATCACGGAAGAAGACGCAACAAAGATTCGGACCAAGGCTGGAGACGGGAACGGTTCATCGAACGGAGCTACCCCTGTTGCCCAACCTCCGGCAGAAAAGCCAGTGGCGCCGGTTCGGAAGACTACAGCGAAAAAGCCTGTTAAGCCTGATCAGTCACCTCAGATTTTGGTTCTTCACAAGAACGAAGAATCGGACGCAGAAACTGCCGAGACCGCAGCTGTTCCGAAACCAAAGCCACCTTCTCCCAAGAAAACCGCCGTCCAATCGCCTGATCGCCCCACCCCGCCTCGTCAGGCTCTCAAAGCTGAGGGCGCTGCCGGTTCCGCTGGCGCTCCCAAGGCTCCAGTGAGTCGACCTGTAGGATCCGCCAAAGCCTCCGCCTCCTCCAACGGTAAGGCTGCCAGCAAGCCCGCGGCTCCCGCCCAGGCACCCAAGCCAGAATTGAGCAAGCCGGAGCTAAGCCAAAAGCCCACGCTCAAGCAAAAGCCTCAAATTGTTCGTAAGCCTGCCGCTAAATCTAGCGGTGGTGGATCAGATGCACGCCTGTCTCGCCCAGCTGCACCGGCGAAACCGGCGAAGTCGAAACCCACGATTGAGCGAGTAGTACCTAAGGCGGCAGCGGACGCGGCTAAGGCTGCTGCTGCGAAGGAGTCAGACAAGCCGGTGGCTGAGGCCAAACCTAAGGTAATGCCGCCTCCGTCCCGACCTAAGTTAGTTCGCCCGCCTGCTCGTGGTGCCGAGCCCGCTGCTTCGGTAGCTACGGATGCGCCTCGGGTTGCTCGGGTTGAGCCGCCGCGTAAGAAGGTGGATCGTCCCGTAAAGCCTGGTGATCGCAGCCGTGCCGGTGGTGATGAGTCGCAAGCGCCGCGCAAGCCCAAGCCCACGATTGTTGAACTGCGCCGTCCTAGCCCTAAGCAGGCTAAACCCGAGGAAGGTAAGGCTCCTAAGGATGCTCCAGATGCGGCAGCAGCCCAGCTTTTGGATAAGCCCACCCGACCCGCTCCGGCTTCGTCTGGTGAAGGGGGTAGCTCAGATGGATCCTTTGCACCTCGACTGCGTCGCCCGGCAGCACCAGCACGTCCTGGCAAGAAGGGACGTGATTGGACCGATGGCGAGCGGGAAATGCGCGAGCGTAATTCCTCGAAGGAGCGCCTGAAGAAACGGCGATCGCCCATCGCTATCGAAGAGGACGACGATGATTTTGAAGATGGAGTGAACGCTAGTGGTGTGCCCAGCACCCAGGTCAGTCTGTCCATCGCCCGTCCGCCGAAGCCTAAAGGTATGGCGGCCAGTAAGCCTATCAGTTCTGCTCCCGCCACCAAGGCTCCGTCCAAGCGACGTTCTCGCAATCGGCGTGACCGGCGCGATCGCCACGATGCAGCGTCTCAACAGAAGCAGCGGCCAGAAATTATTTCCTTGACCGATGGCGTCACCGTTGCGGAACTGGCTAATATCTGTGTGATTCCTGAGACCGAGATTATTAAGCATCTCTTCATTAAAGGAATCGTGGTCAATATCAACCAGACCCTGGATATTCCGACCGCCACAATGGTTGCGGAAGCCTTCAGCATCCTGGTGGAAGAGGAAGAGCAAGAATCCGCCGCGAAGAAGGTGACGGAAATGCTGGACGAGGCGGATCTGGAGAACCTCCACACCCGTCCGCCGGTGGTGACCATCATGGGTCACGTCGACCACGGAAAAACGACGCTGCTGGACTCCATTCGGGAAACCAAGGTTGCCCAAGGCGAGGCTGGTGGTATTACTCAGCACATCGGCGCGTACCACGTGGATGTGTCGCACAACGGCAAGCAGCAGCAGATTGTCTTCCTGGATACGCCAGGTCACGAAGCCTTTACGGCTATGCGGGCTCGCGGTGCGCGGGTGACCGATATCGCCATTTTGGTGGTGGCTGCTGACGATGGAGTGCGTCCCCAAACCCTGGAGGCGTTGAGTCACGCCCAAGCGGCAAAAGTGCCCATCGTTGTTGCCATTAACAAGATTGACAAGTAGGGTGCAAATCCTGAGCGAGTTAAGCAGGAGCTGTCGGAGCGCGGTCTAGTTCCCGAGGAATGGGGCGGCGAGACGATTATGGTTCCCGTTAGCGCACTGAAGGGTGACAACCTAGACGAGCTGCTGGAGAACCTGCTGCTGGTGTCCGAGGTGGAAGACCTGTCAGCGAACCCCGATACTTTGGCGAGGGGAACCGTTGTCGAGGCACACCTAGACCGGGCGCGTGGTCCGGTGGCGACGCTGTTGGTACAGAACGGTACCCTGCGGGTTGGCGATATTTTGCTGGTTGGTCCTTGCCTTGGTAAGGTCCGCGCCATGATCGATGATCGCGGTGATCGCGTGGATGCAGCGTCCCCGTCCTTCGCCGTTGAGGTGTTGGGTCTTAATGAAGTGCCTGCTGCTGGTGATGAATTCCAGGTTTACGCCAGTGAGCGGGAAGCCCGGTCTATTGCCAGCGATCGCAGCGACGAGCAACGTCAAAGCCGACTACAGCAAGCTATGGCGTCTCGCCGGGTGAGCCTAACCAGCCTGTCCGACCAGGCGCAGGAAGGCGACCTGAAGGAATTGAACCTGATTATGAAGGCGGACGTGCAGGGTTCGGTTGCCGAAGACGATGGTCCAGCCGAAGACGATGGTCCAGCTGACGATGATGGTGTCGCCGATGACGACGGTGTCGCTGATGACGACGGCGCAGCGGACGACGATGGTGTCGCCGATGACGACGGTGTCGCTGATGACGAC
>JBCCTE010000218.1:0-5758 GCA_039198915.1 Cyanobacteria bacterium P01_D01_bin.73
AATCTGATTCGCCATAATTGCGATCGCTTCAGCGTCACCAACGTGGAGGTCATGGAAGGCCACGCTCCAGAGTGCCTAGAAGAACTGCCGGGCACCCCGGATCGCGTTTGCGTTGAAGGCAGCCGCACCGCGAAACTCACTCTGCAACGGGTGTGGAAGCAGCTTAAACCCGGCGGGCGCGTCGTTGCCACCGCCACCAGTCTCGATAGCCTCTACGCTATATCTGAGAGTCTCGCCGACATTCAAGCTCGCAATATTGAAATTATTCAATCATCCGCCAATCGCCTGGAAACAAGAGGCAATAATCGAACCTTCGCGGCCATTAATCCCACCTTTATCTTGAGCGGCGAAAAATTTTAGCCGGAGCTTTTTACCCCCTCTTCCCCCCGGGCACTGTAAGAACCTGCACGACCAACGGATCATGGTCCCCCTCGCTGACCTATGATCACCGCACGGGGTTGTTTTAATTCTTTAGCAACCCGACCCTAATTTTGCGTTAACCCATGGACTATCCCCCGCCAATGGCCAAGCCCAAACGCCGTACCGCTTCCACCGCCAAGGGGGAGAAACGGCGATCGCGCTGGCCGTGGGCACGCATCGGCAGTAGCGCCGTCGCCATCCCTCTAGCGCTGGCCATTGTTTTGCTAGGGGGCTGGTACTTTACAGCAGCCTTCGGGATCATCGTATTTCTGGGGTTGGGGGAGTACCTGTACCTGGTTCGCGCCAAGGGGTTTGTCCCCGCAGCAAAGACCGTTACCATCGGCAGCCTGGCGATTATCATTTCTGCGGCGATGGATCCGGCGATCGCCGACACCATCGTTCCCCTAGTGGGCACCCTGGTCTGTTTTTACCTGCTATTTCTGCCTCGCATGGCCTCCATCGCCGATTTGTCCGCCTCAGTTATGGGCCTGTTCTACTGCGGCTATCTGCCCAGCTACTGGGTACGTCTGCGGGTGGGAGCCGGGCTGATTACCCCCAACCAAGCAGAAAACTTAATTCCCTTCAATGGTTATTGGCCCTCCAATCTAGATATCAGCACCTGGCCCACCGGATTAACTGCCACCATGCTGACCTTCGCCTGCATCTGGGCCGCAGATATTGGCGCTTACGTCATGGGCAAATGGCTGGGACGCACCCGACTGTCAGGAATTAGCCCGAAGAAAACCGTAGAGGGCTCAGTCTTTGGATTGGCGGGCAGTGTCCTGGTGGCGATCGCCGGAGCCGGATATCTCCATTGGCCGCTATGGTTTGCCTCTGGAGCCATCTTCGGCGCCATGGTCGGCGTCGCTAGCCTGCTGGGAGACCTAATCGAGTCGCTCATGAAACGGGACGCTGGGGTCAAGGACTCGGGACAGCTAATCCCCGGCCACGGCGGCGTCTTAGATCGAACCGATAGCTATATCTTTACGGCTCCTTTGGCTTACTACTTCGTGACGCTGCTACTGCCTCTGCTGCAAACCATGGCCAACAATCTCTAAGTCTCGCGAATCCACAATTAGGCACTGTTCGCCTTGAAAGCTGCCAATTGTAAAGCGCTGGGACTGCCTCCAAGGTCTCAGCAGGCCCCACTGACGCATAAACTATAGGGATCAAGGTCACTGCCCTTAGTTTCCGCCCAAACCCGACCCATTCAGCTGCGATTCAGTGCGCTTTCCGCCTGTAGCAAACGAAACAATTAGACACTTTAAAATCAAAAGAATTGCGCCAGACTGCCAATTTAGTTGGCGGCTAAAATCGCGAGTAAACGTGGTGGCTACATAAATATAGTTATTTACCAGAATGCAAAGCTCTGCCAGCATTAGGGCATGGGAAGAGCAGGAAAAGCATTACAAAACGTCCTTACGACCTACGGAATTAGCCAGAATCGCCTGGCGGTTGCGCTGAATGTTCGACGGTCTGTTGTTTATCGCTGGTTCCACGAGCGAACGGATCCAACTGCGGAGACGGTGGCAGCGATCGTTACGGGATTAAAGGCAATCAATCCGGAAGCGGCGGAAGAATTTATCGAACGCTATTTGGGCGACATCCTTAACAAGGATCTCTAAGGGGCACCAGCCAATGTCAATTCCCTTGTCAACTCCTGTCACCCTTTTCCCAGGAATTTAGCCTACCAAGCCAACTCATATTCCTATCAGCAACTAAATAAAATTATTTTGTTTCTCTGGCAGCTGTCTCCTCTCCCTTGCTGTTGCTTAGGGTCTGTATTTATCAAGAATATTTATAAGTTTATGGTCATCAGCTTCTAAGATTGAGTCGAGATCCGCTGGATGGTTGCAGTTGTGTAGGGTAGTGCGCTCTTCTGGGCTGAGGGGAATGGGCTGAATCAGCGGAGTAGTGTTTAGCCAGCTTTGGAGCGATCGTCCCCCACTATCCAGGAATTTTTGTAGTAGAGGTCCAGCTTGAGGACGGTAAAAGCCACAGAGGGGCTCCCAGCGATCGCCCCACCGAGGAACGTAGGCAATGGTATCCGGCGATAGTCCGCCGAGGTGCGATCGCCAGGTACGCAGTAGATCAGGATCCAGCTTAGGCATATCGCAGGCGAGGACAAGGGTCCAGCTAAAACCAGTGGCGGGGGCTGAAGTTAGAAGCTTGGCGATCGCCTGGGGCGGTCCAGCGCCGGGTTGGGGATCGCAGCACCAGTGGAGACGCTTGAGCAACTCGGGGGGCAGCGTTGGTTGATAGCGCTCGGGCCAAGGGGTGACGATATCGCAGCGATCGCCAGCCTTTAAATCGCCAGCCGTCAAATCGCTAATCTTCAAGGCAACCTGGGCACAACGCTCCAAAAAGGTTATTCCCTGCCATTGGATCAACGCTTTGTCCCGCCCCATTCGGCGACTCTTTCCCCCCGCCAAAATTAGGACATTGAGGCTGGGATCGCGAAGGATCGAGACATTTTGTTCGGCTTGATTCATCGATATTGCAACTTGATATTGCAACGTCACTGCAACGTTGATTGATGGGATTGATCGCAAGCTAGGGCAAAGCGGCATGGGAATGGGGCGATCGAAGCCGTTGATACAACTTTGGGGTCACGCCCATGGCTATCATCACCAGGCGTGGCCATTAACTGCCGCTTCTTTTACTAAGCGCTATTGAAATTGCGCTCGAAGGTCACACACTT
Organism: Cyanobacteria bacterium P01_D01_bin.73; assembly: GCA_039198915.1. Classification (GTDB taxonomy): domain Bacteria; phylum Cyanobacteriota; class Cyanobacteriia; order CACIAM-69d; family CACIAM-69d; genus CALGDE01. The sequence continues at coordinate 3,122 of JBCCTE010000218.1, forward strand.
AGATCCCCACGCAGAACTCCCATTGGAATTCGCAGATCGGGATCCCGCTTACGGGGACTTGCACGCCCTAGTGCCTTCATATTTTTAGGTTATTTCCTGAAAATTTAATCCTATACATCCTTTTTATCCCCGTTCCCATGCGCATTGAGCAGCTTCAAGCATTTTTAGCCGTAGCAGAAACGGGCAGTTTTCAGAAGGCGGCACGACTATGCAGGGTGACTCAGTCAACTATTAGCCGCCAAGTGCAGTCGTTAGAAAATCATCTGGGACTGTCGCTACTGCGTCGCCACGATCGCGCCAAGCTTACCCCAGGCGGTGAAGTGTTGCTGACGCGCGCTCGGCGGATTTGTCAGGATTGGCAGCAGGCGGTGGAGGATATTGGGGTGTTGCTGGAGGGGCGACAGCCGGAATTATGTGTGGCGGCAATTCAGTCAGTATGTGCTTATCAGCTTCCGGCAATTTTGCCGAAATTTTTGCACGATTATCCTAAAGTGCAGCTACGGGTGACGGCGTTGGGGAGCGATCGCTCACTAAAGGTCCTGCGAGATGGGCTGGTGGATGCGGCGATCGTAATGAATAACCGATTTTTGACGGCAAACGCTGACACGGTGGTGGACCTACTGTATCGAGAGCCGGTGTTTGTACTGGTAGGGGCTCAGCATCCCCTGGCAGAGAAGGAGTCGGTGGATTGGGCAGACCTGGCGGATTATCCCCAGGTGGTGTTTAAGGATGGCTACGGCATGCAGCGGCTGGTACAGGAGCAGGCGAGTTTGAAGGGGGTGGAGGTGCCGGTTTCTCTGGAGCTAAACACGCTGGATGCGTTTCGGGGGGTGGTGCGTGAGGGGAATTTCTTGGCGCTGTTGCCGGAGTCGGCGCTAGTAGAAGTGCGGGAAGATGAGCGATTTGCGGTGTTGGAGTTGGCAGGGGCAAATTTGGAGCGGGAAGTGGTGTTTGTAACTAGCGCCGATCGCCTGGAGCTGCCGCCAATCCGCCGATTCCGGGAGCTGGTGTTAGAGCATTTGGGACAGTCACCCCCGCTGGCTAAGTTGGGGGAGGACGCGGAGGAAGGATCGCTGTCCCCAGGAGGGGGGGGAGGACATTTGCAGGCATCGATGCCGTCCAGTTGGCAGCGATCGCCCCTGCCCTCCGCCTAGGGTTGGCAAATTCCCAGTAAACCTCAGTGGTTCCAGGTAAATCTTTAACAAAACCCTAGGTTATCCTTGAGGCGACGTAGCCAGAAGTAACCAGGGGCGGATGGGGCGAATCTTTTTGTCAGCGGGCCATGGCGGCATTGAACAGGGGGTCGTGGACCTAGGGGTGCAGGTGGGGGACCTTACCGAAGCCGAGCAAATGATGCTGCTGCGGGATTTGGTGGCTCAAACGCTGCGATCGCGGGGAATTACGGTATTTTCAGTACCCGACGAGCTGAGTTTGGAGCAGACGATCGCCTGGATTAATGCCCGAGCGCGGACGGGGGATTTTGCCCTAGAAATCCATGGCGACTCCTCCGACAATCCGTCGGTGCGCGGCATGACCACCTACTACATTGCCAATAACCGTGATCGCCAAGTCCACGCTGAGCTGCTGCTGCGATCGGTGTTTGCGCGGGTGCCCCAGCTCGCCAACCGAGGGGCTCGTCCCGATACGGAAACCGGGTTAGGCAGCCGAGTATTCTGTCGAGATCCGAAAATTCCGTCGCTGTTGCTGGAGGTGGGTTTTCTGACTAACGCCGCCGATGCCTGGGTAATTCAAAATCGCCGCACGGAAATTGCTGCCGGCATTGCGGACGGAATGGCTCGAATTTTAGGAGTCCTGCCTGATATCGCGGCTCCGAGCTATGAGGAAATCGGGATTCGGGTGAACAATCAAACCTACCCGGAGCGGGGGCATTTGATTAATGGCAATTCCTACATCCCAGTTAATCTGGCAGAACGGTTGCGATCACAAATCGGCAACGACTCATCGATTATCCGCGTCCGCTACCGTAACGTGGTGTACATCAAAGCCGTGGACCTACGGGAATTTAACATCGCCGTGGGCTGGGATAATCCCAATCGCACAGTGGTATTGCGGACGGTGCTGGATATTTGTGAGGGCATGATCGGGCGAATCATGGGCCACGGCAGCACGTAAGAATTTCAAATGATGGCGTTTCTGTCCCGCGAAAATCCCAACGCCCGAGTGCAGTTTCCAGACTTGCCCACCCTGTATCGAGAAGAAGCCAGCGCCGAGGGGGTCAGCTATGACGTTGCCTTTGCCCAGATGTGCACCGAGACCCAGTTTTTGCAGTTTGGCAGCGGGCTACAGTCAAGCCAAAATAATTTCGGGGGACTGGGAGATATTAGCGGTTCCGCCGATGGTGCCTCGTTTATTAGCGCTAGGCTAGGAGTGCGGGCTCACATTCAACATTTAAAGGCCTACGCTAGTACAGAACCCTTGGCGAAGGAGGTGGTGGATCCGCGCTTTAGCTTTGTGCCACGGGGGTCGGCGGAAGAGGTGCAGAAGTTAACGGGGCGATGGTCCGATGACCCGAACTATGGGGATAAGGTTATTTCGCGTCTGCGACAGCTTTATGAATTGGCTCAGTTCTTATAGGTTCTATAGGGAGTTCCAGAGGGATGTTAATGGTCAAAATAT